>JAGHUW010000006.1 GCA_018064625.1 Candidatus Cryptobacteroides equifaecalis
ATTGCAATGCTTATCAGCGTATTTGCGGGAATGGATGTCCTTACCTGGCAGAAATGCCTTGCGGCAGTCCTGATATTCGGCGGCGTGGCCACGGTCAGCCACAGCCGCGCCAGAGCTGATAAGACAAAAGCCTAACTCTTGTCTTTATTGATCAGATAAATACCCAGAGCGGCAAGGGAACCAGAAAGGACATATTTCCAGTAGAACGGCTCCGAGAGGCAGAGACAGGAGGTCACCGCACCCACAACAGGAATCAGTGAATTGTAGATTGCAACCTTGCCCACAGGATTGCAGCTCAGCAGTTTGTTGTAGAGTGTGAATCCCGTTGTGGATATGACCACAAGGCAGGCGAGAATCACGCAGCCCCACAGAGTTACAACCGGGAGTGTGCCACCCAGAAGCAGCCCGGGGACGATCAGGAGAGCTCCGCCTATGGCAAGGCTGTAGCCCGTTCCCACGAACACATCCACCCTGCGGCTGAGCCCTCGCGTCATGAGCGAGGCCGCGGCGCTGCACAGGGCATTCAGCACGATCATTCCGTCTCCCATCAGCGTAAAGCGTCCGCTCTCCTCTCCTCCCAGATTGAGGGCAAGTATGCCTCCTATGCCGATGATGCAGCCCAGAGCCTTGCGGACGGTGAACCTGTCACTTTTGAAAAGAAAGCAGGCCAATATGACCACAACGAACACGCCTAGTGAATTGAGTATTGCGGCGCGCGACCCTGCGCTGTTCGAGAGCCCGAAGTAGAAGAATGCGTAATGAAAGGTGGTGTTGAGAAGTGCGAACAAGATTATGTACCACCATTGACCCTTTTCCCTTAGACGGAAATCAAGTCTTCGTCCACCCGCTATGGCAAGGATGATAGCCCCGGAAAGGAAGAAACGTATGCCGGCGAAAAGCATCTTTCCGGCAGTCATGTCCCGGCTGATGTGGAATTCCGCAAAGCCGAGCTTTATGAGAGGATACGCCCATCCCCAGAGCACAGCAGCCGTGAGCGCGAAAAGCGAAAACCACAACGGCCTTCTGAATATGCTGGTCTGCTGAATATCTTCCATCATGTTTTACCGGGAAATGACCCCGCTGCCGGAATCAACTGATCAATAGATGATGCATGTGCCCAGAGGGGTGAGCTCGGCTTTGAGTATTCCGCCTGAAACCTCTACCGGAGCACCGCTGATCTTGTCTAAGTATCTGTTGCCGGCATGTCTCACAGGGGCATCGACTGTCTGAGTGCTGCCGCTGATGTTGTTTATGGCTGCTCCTTTGCCGCCGCGCTCTATTATTGCAACGGCACCATCGCAGGTGAAGCTTACCTTCTCGTCAAGTCCGGACATGGCCTTGCGGAACTTGTTGGCAGCTGCCACTGCCGGGTGCTTGAAATTGTCGTTGCCCTTTGCTCCGGCTACGTTGTTTCCCCAGAAATTGCCTGCTGGGCCGTCGCTGCCGTCAGGACGGCTGTAGAAAAGCGGTGTTGCCTTGCTGCGGGCAACGAGGAAGGTCCAGGCAGCGCGTATCTGGGCGTCGCTGAGCGAGGCCGATTCGTGGTCGTTGCAGTAGGTGTCGTGACTCTCTACCCAGCTTACGAGTTTTGAAGGGTCAGCCGGATGAGCCCAGTCCATAGGGTCGTCAGCCTTCCATGAGGCTGCCTCGAGGTTTTTGCGGAGCTTGTAGCCCATTGAGCTGGCTGTGAGGCCCATGAACTCCGGGTAAGCCTGCTCGCGTACGTTGCGGTCCTGCAGAACCTCTCCGTAGAAGAAAAGCGAATCCATAGGCAGTGCGAGCTGAATTCCTTTGACGCTCTTGCGTCCTGTGGCAACCTCCCAGAAGTCGTTCTCAGGGGCTTTCGCATCGCGAGGGTCATCCGGAAGGCCTATGTGCTTGGCTGTGTCGTAGCGGAAACCTCGTACGCCGCAAGCCAGGAGCTCGTTTACATAATTCATGTAATATGCCTGGAAATCAGGATTTTCCGTATTTACGTCCGGCAGTCCGCCCATCTCTCCGGTGGTGCACTGGAAGCGGTCGTTGTAGTCGCGTATAGGGGTGAGTCCGTTGGCGTGGTAAAGGTTCTCGTGTCCGCCCACGGCTGCATCCATCTCCGCCTCCACCTTGCTCTGGTCTATGGCCGTATGGTTAGGCAGCACATCCACTATGATGCGTATGCCGTAACGGCGGGCTTCCTCGCACAGAGCCTTCAGGTCCTCTGCGCTGCCCACGTGCTGGTTTCCTATCGCCCATGCGGTAGGCTGGTAGTGATAGTACCAGCGTCCGTGTCCGAAGAGCTGCTGCCCTCCTTCTTCGTCACCAGGGGTTCCTGTAACGCAGTGCTGTGCCGGAGAGGTCTGTACTATGGTGTAGCCGGCTGACGCTATGTCGGCAAGGTTCTCGCGTATCGAGTCGAAGCTCCAGCACCATGCGTGGAGTATGACGTCGTCGTTGGTCTCGATGGAGGCCTGATTGGCCCTGTTGCATGAAGCGAAGAGGAGAAGCGCTGCAAGGAATCCGGCGCAAATGCGTGTCATTTTCATATATGGTTTCAAAATTTTTGTCAAATATAACAATAATTGGTAATTTTGCCGAGATACCAGATTAATAACCAAAAGAAATGAAATCTTTTTACCACCTGCTGGGTGCTTTTTTCATCGCGCTCGTATGCTCTTGCAAGCAGAACATTGTTACATCTTCTTTCCCTGAAATGACATATACTCCGGCTGCCACGGAATTCACGCTCTGGGCTCCTGATGCCGAGGCTGTATGCGTTTCCATATATGCCACAGCCGATCCGGATGAGCAGCCGCTCCAGACCTGCCAGCTTGAAAAGGCAAAGGGAGCTTACTGGACAGCGAAGGTGAAAGGCGATCTGATGGACCGATTCTACGGTTTCCGTATCACCCAGGACGGAGTGCAGCTTCAGGAAACCCCGGGCGTGAATGCCCATGCGGTGGGACTCAACGGCCACAGGGGAGCCATCATAGACATGAAGGCTACTGACCCTGAAGGCTGGGCCGATGATGTGAAGCCGGCTTTGGGCAGTTTTGACGAGATAGTCCTGTATGAGGTGCATCACAGGGATATGACCATGGACCCGCAGAGCGGCGTTCAGCACAGGGGACAGTTCCTTGCATACACGGAGAACGGCACCACAAACGCGGCCGGAGATCCGACAGTGCTTGACCATATGGTAGACCTCGGTGTGACCCACGTCCACATCCTTCCTTCATTCGACGGAGCCGGTGACGAGGTTGCAAACCTTTACAACTGGGGCTACGACCCTCTCAACTACAATGTCCCTGAAGGAAAATACTGCACTGACCCGGCCGACCCGTATTCCCGCATACGCGAGTTCAAGCAGATGGTTCAGGCCATGCACAGGAACGGCCTGCGCGTTGTCCTGGACGTTGTCTATAACCATACCGTGAGCACAGGCGACAGCAACTTCGACCTCACTGCCCCCAAGTATTTCTACCGCCTGCGTGAGGACGGAAGCTATTCGGACGGTTCCGGCTGCGGCAATGAGACGGCGAGCGAGAGGGAGATGATGCGCCGATATATGATAGAGTCTGTTCTCTACTGGGCGAAGGAATACCACATCGACGGATTCCGCTTCGACCTCATGGGTATCCATGACATAGTGACCATGAACGCCATTGCCGATGCCCTCCATGCCTACGATCCAAGCATATATGTCTATGGCGAGGGCTGGAGCGCCGGTACCTGCGTGCTTCCTTCAGACGAGCTTGCTATGAAGGCCAACGTCAGCCGCATGCCGAGGATAGCAGCCTTCGGAGACGAGCTGCGCGATGCCGTCCGCGGACCTTTCAGCGACGACAACCAGGGCGCATTCCTCTGCGGTGTGCCTGGCAATGCCGAGAGCATCAAATTCGGCCTTGCGGGAGCAATACAGCACCCTGGAATAGATTATGACAAAGTCAATTACAGCAAAGCTCCATGGGCACTCGAGCCTACTCAGATGATAAGCTACGTAAGCTGCCACGACGACCTCTGCTTCAGCGACCGCCTTCGCAAGAATCTTCCCGGCGACGAGTCTGTTCAGATCGCTGCCCTCAAGCTCGGCGAGACCATAGCCCTCTGTTCCCAGGGCGTGCCGTTCATCTTCTGCGGCGAGGAGATCTTCAGGGACAAGAAGGGAGTCCACAATTCCTACGAGAGCCCGGACAGCGTGAACAGCATAGAGTGGGAGCGCCGCCATACATATGCCGACGTATATGAGTACATGCGCGAGATGATCGCTATACGCAAGGCGCACAAGGCCTTCCACATGGGCGACGCAGCCCTCGTGCAGACGAAGCTCGAGTTCCTCCCTTGCACGGACAATCTCGTTGCCTTCCACCTCAATGGCTCCGCCGTGGGCGACTCATGGGCCGATATCTACGTGGCATTCAACGGTTCCGCCACAGAGGCAGCGTCGATTGAAGTCCCGGAAGGGGAGTACAGCGTAATCTGTGCCGACGGCCGCATCTGCCGCGATGGTCTTGCCGCCACAGCGGGCGGCACCCTCAGCGTCGCCCCTATGTCTGCCCTTATCGTTGCCAGATAATTCCGTATTTTCTCTTCGAGCCGACGCTTGGTGACAACAGGATAGAAAAAAGGATGGCCTGAGTATTCAGACCATCCTTCTTTGTATGCGGGAGAAGACTTAGATTGTCCTTCCTGGATATGCCTTGAGGCCGGCCTCGAGGACTTCCATGGCTCTCTTGAGCTGCGGAACCTCGAGCACGTAGGCGATGCGGGCCTTGTTGGTTCCAACACCAGGGGTGCGGAAGAATGAGGCTGCAGGGGTCACGAAGGCTGTCTCTCCGTCAAGGCGGAAGTCTGTGAGCATCCACTTTGCAAACTTCTCTGCATCATCTACAGGAAGCTCTGCCACGGTGTAGAAGGCACCCATAGGCATTGGGGTATAGACACCCTCCATCTTGTTGAGCATCTCTATGCAGACGTTGCGGCGCTTGATGTATTCCTGCTTTGTCTCCTCGAAATAGCTGTCCGGAGTGTCAAGTGCACCGATGGCAGCGTACTGGCCTAGAACCGGAGGACAGAGGCGTGCCTGCGCGAGCTTCATTGCAGCGGCCATTACGTCCTTGTTGTGTGAGATGATGCAGCCAATGCGTGAGCCGCAGAGGTTGTAACGCTTTGATACTGAATCCACAAGAATGACGTTCTGCTCGCATCCAGGGATGTTCAGGGCGCAGAAGTGAGGCTCGTCTGTGTAGCAGAACTCGCGGTAAACCTCGTCTGAGATGAGGAAGAGGTCATGCTTGCGGCAGAACTCTCCGATTGCGAGCATCTCCTCCTTGGAGAAAAGCTTTCCTGAAGGGTTGCAAGGGTTGCAGAGGAGCACTGCGCGAGTCTTCGGGGTGAGGACCTTCTCGAACTCGCTGATGTCCGGGATGCGGAATCCTTCGCGTATGTCTGTCTTTATGGTCTTGAGGGTGATTCCATAGAGGAAGGCGAAAGTCTGATAGTTGGTGTAGAAAGGCTCGATGACGATGATCTCGTCACCGGCGTCGCAAGCGATTCTCATGGCGCTGGCGAAGCCTTCGCTTCCCGCAACCTCCACCAGAAGTTCAGGTACCTCGATGTTTATGCCTATCTTCTTGTAGTATTTCTCCACCAGACCCTGCCTGAGTTCCATGAAACCTGCCGAGTTGGTGTAAGAGAGATGATGCATGCCGGTGCATTCATCGATGACTTTCTTCATGGCGCAGTCCGGGGATTTGATGTCCGGAGCACCTATGTTGAGATGATACACCTTCACGCCTTCCGCTTTTGCAGCGTCTGAGAAAGGGATGAGTTTTCTGATAGCCGAAGCCGGCATTTCACTGGTGATGTTGGAAATTTTCATTTTAATGCAAGTTATTTCCCCAAAGATAAGGCTTTTTTGCTGTATTTATCTTTTTTATGTTTATTTTTGCTTGGATAAACTGACATCATGGCGGATAATTATTTGGAAAAGAGATATTCACAGGTGTTCAAGAAGAACAGCTATGTGGATCCGGAGACAGGATATGAGGTGAGCCGTACGGCCAGCCGCAGATTCCCCGCCGTCAAGACCCCCAAGGAAAAAGAAAACAACAAGAAATAGTTAGTAGACATGCTTAGCAGACAGATTGCTGAAAAACTCAGGTCATACGAGACCCCTTTCTATCTTTATGACATAGACCTGCTCCGCCAGACACTTGACAGCGTGACAGCCGTTGCATCAAGATATGGATTCAAGCTCCATTATGCCATCAAGGCGAACTATGACCCGCGCATACTCCAGACCATAAACGAGTATGGGGTGGGAATAGACTGCGCTTCGGGCAATGAGGTTCGCTGCGCCATCGAGTCCGGATTCAGCCCCAACGGCATCGTATATGCCGGAGTAGGCAAGAAGGACAAGGAAATACGCTATGCCATAGAGCAGGGCATATTCTCCATCAACTGCGAGTCCCTCCAGGAGCTCGAGCAGATTGACAGGATAGCCGGAGAACTCGGCAAGGTGCAGAACATAGCCCTCCGTATCAACCCGGATATAGACCCTAAGACAAACAGCTGTATCGATACAGGCCAGGCCGACTCCAAGTTCGGCATCTCCTATGAGGAAGTCATGGAGAACGTGGATGTCATCAACTCATACAAGAATATTCACATCAAGGGAATGCATCTCCACATCGGTTCACAGATACGTGAGCTGCATGTGTTCGAGTACCTGTGTGACAAGGTCAACGCCATTGTGGAGCATCTCACTGCCCTTGGATTCGAATTCGATTTCGTGGATGTAGGAGGTGGACTCGGAATCAACTACGACGTTCCTGAGAACGAGCCTGTTCCAAACTTCGCTTCCGTGTTCTCCATCATCAGCCAACATCTCAAGGTGGGTGGCAAAGAGGTTCACTTCGAGTTCGGAAGGGCCATCGTGGCACAGTGCGGTGAGCTCATCACCAGCGTGCTCTACAGAAAGGATACTGCAACCGGTAAGAAGATAGTCATCGTGGACGCATCCATGACCGAACTCATCCGTCCTGCCCTCTATGGAGCATACCATAACATCGAGAACATTACCTCTGAGGAAACCCGCAAGGAGCGCTACTGCATCGCCGGTACAGCCTGCGAGAGCACTGACATCTTCGATCAGAGCGTTTCCCTTCCTGTGACCAGAAGGGGAGACCTGCTGACCATCAAGTCAGCAGGTGCCTACGGCATGTCAATGGCTTCACGCTACAATCAGCACGACCTTCCGGGCGCGGTTTACTCAGACGAAATAGAGTAGCCCTCCGGAGGCAATCATAAAAGAATCTCTTCCACGCGTGTCTGCTGGCCTATGTACCACAGATACGCGTGGATGTTTTTGTATCCCATCCTGGCGTAGAGATCTGCGTAACCCTTGACCTGGCCGCTGTAGGAGCCTTCTTCCTTTCCGAACTTGTAGTCAATGATATCCACGCGGTCAGGGGAGATTACGACTCTGTCCGGCCTGTGGCTTTCCCCCGTAGGCTCAAGTATGTCCCTTTCGCAGAAGATCCTGCGACCATCTCCGATGCTGAACCAGCCTCTGTCCCTTACGGAGGCTATGGCTCCGGCGAGAAGCTGCTCGGCCTCGGCGGCCTGGGCGGAGTCCATGTCCCCGCTTGACAGTATGTCCATCACCTCGCGGTGCAGGTCCTCCTCTCTGATGACCTTCTCCATTATCTTGTGCAGCATCGTTCCCTTAAGCCTGTTGGAGGCCGAGATTCCCGTCTGGCCGTCCGCGGAGAAGAACTCGCGGGAGTCGGAACTTATCCTGAGCCGGCTTCCCCTGATTCCCGTCTGTCCCGATTCATAGACCATGTCCAGGGTATTGACCACCTTCTTTTTCTCATCTTTTTCCTCTTTTACCCATTTCGGGCTCTTGGGTCCGAGTACGAAGTGCTCGCACTTCTCTCCATTGAGGATAGGGTCATCCGCTATGAATCCGCTGCCGTCCTGCCTTATGTACATATAGAGGGCGTCCGACATCTGGCTGAACTCCGTCCATCCGTTCCTGTACCTGTCTGCAGGGGCCGGTGCAATGATGTGCATTGCCTGCGAGGCCCTGGTCATGGCCACGTACCAGAGGTTGGCGTTGTCTATGAAGGCCATCTGCTGCTCCTCGAGGAAGTTGTTGTAGAAGAGGGTGTCCTTGGACTTTCCGGAGAGGCTGACGTGGTAGAGGGCGTTGCTCAGTCCCTCGAACATGCCCTCGCTCTCCTCAGGTTTTTCCCAGTACTTGGCGGTGGTCAGCATGAAACTGTTCTTTGCCTGGAAAGGCAGCACCACGAACGGGTAGTCAAGGCCCTTGACCTTGTGTATGGTTATCACGGTCACGGCATCGCTGCCTTCTGGGGATGAAACGTTCCTTCTCACCCCTTCTTCCTCCCAATATTTGAGGAAGGCGTCAAGGGAGTTACCGTTGCGCTGCACGAAGTCCCTTATGAGGTCCAGGAAGGCCAGTATGTAGAGGGAATCGTCTTCCGGCGGCATCTGCCTCAGCAACTCTTCGGCCATGTCCGTAAGTGAACTTGCCTTTTTGAGACTCTCTGCATCGAATATTCCGGCAGCGAGGGTGTGAATCTTGTCATCCGGGTTGTTGTATCTGTAGAGCTGGGCCACGAGGCGTCTGACGCGTGCTCCGGAACTTATGAGGAGGGAGTCGTTGGTGACCACGTCTATCCCGGCGTCCAGCAGGGCCTGGGAGATGGTGCTTCCCTGGGAGTTCGCGCGCACAATCACGGCAATGTCCTTCTTGCTGAAGCCGCGTGCCAGTGCATCGCGCACCGCCTCCACGCAGCTGTCCACCAGAAGTCCGGATTCGCAGAAACTTGCCTCCACGCAGCCCGGTACCTGAATCTTCGGGGTGACTCTCTGGCGGACGTCGGAGTAGATGCGGCTGATCTTTGTGTCGAGGCTGCCGTCCGGGAGCCTTCTGTCAAGCTGTGAGTCCATGCGCTCCGCGAGGGTGCTGAAAAGGGAGTTGTTGAACTCCACTATATTCCTGGCACTGCGCCAGTTGTCTGCGAGCGGATGCTCCACCACGGAATCCAGGCTCGAGCTGACCTGCTCGTCCAGAATCTTCCAGTCAGTGTTGCGCCAGCGGTAGATGCTCTGCTTCACGTCTCCCACCACAAGGTTGTAGCAGCCTTCCGAGATGCTGTTGCGCAGCAGGGGAAGGAAGTTGTCCCACTGCACCCTTGCGGTGTCCTGGAACTCGTCCAGCAGGAAATGCTGGTAGCGTATGCCGGTTTTTTCGTAGATGAAAGGGGCTTCGGTTCCGCCTATGATGCCGCTGAGTATGGCGTTGGTGTCATCCAGGCTGAGGACGTTCTTTTCCTTGAGCAGGGTTTCGAACTCCTTGCGGAGACTGTCTGCCATGCGGAATATGTAGATCTGCCCGGAGAGCATGACGGCCGTGTTCCTCTGCCTGAGCTGCTCCCCGCTGAATGAGAGCACTTTGCCCAGAGCCTCCTGAAGGGTGTCGAAGTCGGCCTGGCTGTGCTTCTTTCTGTCGGCCACCTTGAAACAGGTGGAGGCATCTTCCGCTCCGTCTGTCAGAGCCTTTATGCTGCTGAATTCCACGGGTTTCCTGCTGTCGGGGGAGCTGAACTTGGCCAGGGCGCTGAGCACGGCAGCCTTGATGTCCGGGTAGAGACCTGCAAGCCTGAATGCTTCTGCCGTGGCCGATTTCAGGCCTTCGTCGTAGCTGCTGATGATGTCCTTGCAGCGCTTGCGCAGCTTTTTGAGGTTGTCTTCGGAGAAAACCTTGTCCTGGTCTATATTGGCTTTCCTTGCCTTTTCTGCGTAGGCGTCGGACATGTATCCCTTTGCGAATTCCTCCACTATGGAGTCAAGGTGATAGCCGTTGCCTTCCTCTATCTGCTCTATGGAGGCGTTGGAGAGCCATTTTCTGAGGGAGTCGTCGCTGTCTTCAAGGGAGTCGAGCACTCTGGCGGAGGCCTCCGTGACAAGGGACTCCTTGTCCAGCTCTATCTGGTACTCCGCGAACTGGCCTATCTCCCTTGAGAAGGCGCGCAGGGTTGTCTGGAAGAAGCTGTCTATGGTGCTTACGGAGAAGGCACTGTAGTCGTTGAGTATTGCGCAGAGAGCATTCCCGGCGTATCTGGAAAGCTCGCTCTCACTGCCAATCCCGCATTTCTCCATGAGGTAGCTGCGGTAGCCTGAACTGGCGCAGTCTGTGGCGAGGGTGTTCAGCTCCGTGATGATCCTGGCCTTCATCTCGCCTGTGGCCTTGTTGGTGAAGGTTACGGCAAGTATGTGCTTGTAGGCCTTTGGGTCAGGCATCCCTGCTCCTTCCTGCGGGGTGAGAAGCAGGCGTATGTATTCGCGAGCGAGCGAGAATGTCTTTCCTGAACCTGCGGAAGCCTTCATGACCTCCACTCCGCCGTTCTTCTGTATGCTGTCTATCTGTTTCTGTATCATGTCTTTCTATTCTTTGATCGTTTTTCCGCAGAGGGCTTTGAAGTCGCACCATTTGCAAGATTTCTCGTCAGTGGTGCGGCGGAACGGGATTTCCGGGTTTTTTATCTCGTCCAGCACAGTCTGGAGCTTTTCCTCTATAGCCTTGGAGAGATCGGGGGATTCAGGGCTTATCTCTATCCCCTCGGAGAAGATGTGCCCCATGGCATACATCGAGTTGAAGATCATGTGCTCTGCGTAGCTTTTGTCCTGTCTTACGAACTTGTCATATATGAAGAACTGCAGGGCTGCCTTCTTGTCGTGCGAGTCATCGTACTTGGGGCTGAACAGCTTCTCAGTGAACTTTGTGGGGTCGTCTGTGGCGAGGACCTCGGGATTGTCCCTTCCCGTCTTGTAGTCCACTATCCTTATGGTTCCGTCACGGAAGGAATCCAGACGGTCTATGAATCCCATGAAACTCTGGCCGCAGATCTTCTCTCCCAGGTATTTCTTTTCCAGACCATGTATCTTGAGAGGGCCGTGCCTCTCGATCAGCTCTATGTCCCTCTGTATGACCTTCAGGACGAACTGCAGGGCTATGTCGGCATCTATCAGGTTGCGTCCACTCACCTCTATGCTATGGATCTGGTAGCGGATGAGGGAGAATATCTTATTCCTTATCTCGTCTTTCCTTTTCAACCATCCCTTGAGATAGTCTGCTGTTATTACCTCAAGATGAGAAGTTTCCTCCCAATCATATTTTCTTTTGTCATAGTCTATATCCGCGCTCATCTGCTCCTCGCTTGTGTAGAGGGCCTGCAGGGTGTCGTGGCATACGGTTCCAAGGGTGCTGGCATCAAGGGTCTCTGTGATCTCGTCGTCCGCCCTGAGTTTTTTCACCACGTAGTAGTAGAAACTTGCCGGGCAGGATATGTATTTCTGGATGGAGCTTGCTGAGAGGAAGGCTTTCTCCACCTCCTTTATGTCTTCATCTGTCTTAGGGATATCTCCTTCCGCTTCCATCCTGGATGCCTTGGCCTTGGCAATGTTCCAGTCCAGGCTGCACAGCTCCGGATAGAGATATTCCAGCTGCTTGATGTAGCGGCTTTCCTCACCTGTGCGCAGGCCCTCTGTACGTGAATCATATACCAGCCATACGTTGCTTGCCCTGGCTATGAGCCTGTAGAAATAATAGGCCCAGACGGACTCCTGGTATTCGTATGTGGGGAGATTGAAGGCCGACCTGAGTTCCGGCGGAATGAATGACGAGCTGAAGCTGCGCCTCGGGAAGACGTTCTCGTTTGTATTGAGGATCACGAGGTGCCTGAAGTCCAGGGCTCTGGTCTCCAGCGGTCCCATGATCTGAAGGCCGCCCAGAGGGTCTCCGTCGAAGGATACGGTCTGACCGGCGCAGATCTGCTCCGCAAGGTGTATCCAGGTCTTCGGAAGCACCGGAAGCTCCCTCTCCCTGAGTCTGTTGATGCTGCTGAAGTACTTGCGGGCGTACTCTATCTGCAGTGCGTCCTCTTCCGGCAGTGCGGAAGCTATTGTTGTCGTCAGCCCGAGAAGGTAGTCCTCAAGGGCGCGGATCTGCTCCGGGGAGTTTGAGGAAAGGTCCGTGACCACAGGCGTGAAGATCTGGCGGAAAAGGGGAGTGGCCGCAAGGTCTTCGGCCGGGATATAATATTTTGCTCCCTTTCTCACATTCGCCACCGTCTCGTTGTCGGCATCGCCCATTATGGCCTTGAGTATTCCGCTGGAGAACAGGGTATGCACCTGCCTGTGGTAGAAATACCACTTTCCGCCCTTGTTCCTGAGGTGGCTCTGCATGGACAGGACCTCCCTCATGAAGGCGTAGAATTCGCTGGAGGCCAGAGGATAGCCCATGGTGATGTTTATGGATTCCGTGCCGGCAGGGATGCTGTTCAGCACTGGCATAAGCATGGTCTCGTCCGGGAGGACTACGGCGAAGTCGAGCTCCCTCTCATTCTCCGGGACGCTCTGTATCATGCCTGGAAGCAGCTTTGCCTGGCCCGTGGCCGATGGCACGCTTATCACGTGTATGGCAGGCTTTCCCTCGGCTCCCTCTATGTCGAAGGCGTTCTTGAAATCCTGCAGGTTCCTTTCCATGAAGTGGGTAGCCGCGTTTCCCCTGGTCTTGATCATCTGCCCAGGGTAGTCCCAGCAGAATTCGGCAAGGCCCGCGTCCCTCATCTTGCCAAGGATGGCCTTCTCGCATTCGTTGAGGGCGTTGAGGCCTATGAAGACGAATCTGTCCTCCGGCTGGAAGCATTCCTTGAGCACGTCCTTGGCGGAGCTTTCCCTCATCCTCTCCGCAAGGTCGCGGTAAATCATTCCCTCGTAGGCCGTCCCCTCATCGGAGAGCTTCCTGCGGAAGTCGCTGTACAGCGGGAGGAGCAGATTCCATATCATGAGGAAGTTTTTCTTCACGTCCTTGTCTCCGCCCGGGATCCAATGCTCGGAGCTGAAGTGGCTGGCCAGTCTCTTTATGGCTTTTGCCTGCTCTTCGCTGAGGTATGAGAAGTCGTCTTTCATGCCTTTGAGGTCGGAGATGTTGGAGAAGAGCGACTTTGCGTCTATGAGGTATTTGTCGGTATCGTCGAAGTCCCCGAGTATCACGTCGCCCCAGTAGATGAAGTCGTCGAGGCTCTCGGCGTGGGGGTTGAGGCGGCTGTAGCAGTCGTAGAGGCTCAGGAGCAGGCTTATGCGGTCCGATGTGCTCCTTCCTCCAAGGGTGCAGAAGAAGTCGTTGATGGTGTACATGCGCGGTTCGAGCATGGGGACATCCGCTTCCGGCACGGAAACGTATTTGCGGAAGAAACTCAGGGACCTTCTGTTAGGGAATATGAATACCAGGTCCGCAAAGGACTTGTGCTGCCTGTAGTGGTCGGCAACCTGTTTCAGGAATGGTGTCATATCTTATTATACGTTGAATCTTGTCTTTCTATACGCCAAAGGAGAAAATCCTGTCATTCTTTTGAAAAATTTTCCGAAATCGGATTGTGAAGGGAATTCCATCTCGTTGCTTATCTCCTTGACTGACTTGTGTCCGTATGAGAGCTTGGCCATGGCGCTGAGGACAGAATACTGGTCTATCATGCTTTGACCTGAATAGCCTGTCTCCCTTTTAATGAGGGCGGACAGGTATTTGGGATTGTAGTCCAGAATGTCCGCATAGAAAGAGAGTGACCTTTTGGTCTGGGAATGTTCCTCTACCAGCCTGATGAAGCGTGTGACGGTATTGTCTTCCTTCATGGGGTAGCCGCTGGTTATCTTGTACAGCTCATGCCCGCTGAACTTCAGGGAGCGGAAGATATAATAGCCAGTACTGTAGAAGAAGGCTCTCAGAAGGCTGAGAAGGCAGTCTTTCTTATAGGGGTTTGAATCGAAGCATACAACCTTGTCCATGGCTCCGAAGAACAGGCTCACGGCTTCATTGTATGTGGATGTGATTCTGATCACCGGATATTCGTCCAGGATGAACAGGGTAAGGAAGACGCTGCTCACATTCAGCTCGTGTCCCAGATCCCCGCCTATCGCCAGAATCTTGTAGAGGAACTTGGAGTCCGGCTTGATGCTTATCCTCTGCCCTGGACGCCAGACGCTCATGCTCCTGCGCCTCATCATATAGTCCTTTCCATCTATGCGCACGGCTGCCGTGCCCTGGAATGAATATACTACGAGTGTGAATTCCACAACGAATTCACCTTCCGGCAGCACCCCATTCTCCACAGAGGTGAAAGTGTCTGACGGGTCTGCCCCATTCAGCGTGCAAAAATCCAGGTAGTTCATGTCTTTTATTCTCTTTTCTTTGTACAAATCTATAATTTTCTGCCTTAAATCCCAAAAATAAAAGAAAATATCACTTTATAGCTTGACGGCACAAGCCTACCTTTGCATTGTTTAAATTTTGATACATCATGGAAAGAATCATTGTACCGGAAACACTTGCCGATCTCTACCTCGGGGCAACGGAAAGCTTCGCTGATTACCCCGTGTCAAGTTACGTGGACGGCACCCAGTCATATACTTATTCGTCTTTCAGAACCCAGTGCGACAAGGTCTCCAGGCTTCTGTCCAAATATGGGGTGGGTCATGACTCCAAGGTGGCCATAATTTCTGAGAACATGCCTAACTGGACAATCGCAATGTTCGCTTGCACGGCATTCGGCCGTGTGATGGTGCCTGTCCTGCCGGACTGCTCGGCCAACGAGGTCAACAACATTCTCAGGCATTCAGGGGCAACGGCTGTGATTGCCAGTCCAAAGCAGCTGGAGAAGATTCAGTGCCTGGATTCCATGAAACTTGTGCTGGATATGACGGATTTCCGTTGTGTATGCCACGGTGAACTGCCAGCCAGAGGGGCCAAGACCAACAGACCTGAGCCGGACGATATGGCTGCAATCCTTTATACCTCAGGTACTTCCGGCAATGCCAAGGGTGTGATGCTTTCACATCGCAATCTTTGCACCAACATCAAGGCTGCCCCTGGAATCTTCAAGGTGAATACGGAAGATGTATTCCTTTCAGTGCTGCCTATGGCACATACCTACGAAATGAGCCTTGGAATGCTCTATCCGTTCGCCTGCGGATCCTGCGTGCGCTATCTCAAGGCGGCACCTACTCCGTCCGTGCTCCAGAAGGCATTCAGACAGGTGAACCCTTCCGTGATATGTTCGGTCCCTCTGATCATAGAGAAGGTCTACAGGAAGAGCATCCTGCCTTCCATCCAGAAGAGCCCTGCGCTCAGCTGGATGCAGAGATTCATGCCTGCCGTGCTGCATATGCTCGTTGGGCTGAAGATGAAGAAGACCTTCGGCGGACGCCTCCGCGCCTTTGCGGTGGGTGGGGCTAAACTCGACTCCGAGGTTGAGGCTTTCCTCAAGAAGGTGCGCTTCCCTTACCTCATAGGCTACGGAATGACGGAGTGCGCCCCGCTTATCTGCGCCGCGAATGTCAAGCAGACAAGGGTGGGAAGTACCGGCTATCCGATACAGGGTATCCAGGTGAAGCTGAACAATGTTGACCCTGAGACCGGAATGGGGGAGATCGTTGTGAAAGGGCCGAATGTGATGATGGGTTACTACCGCGACCCGGAGAGGACACGCGAGACCTTCACCGAGGACGGATGGCTCAGGACAAGAGATCTGGCTTTTGTAGACTCCAAGGGACGCTATTTCATAAGCGGAAGGCTTTCCAATATGATACTTGGCGCTTCCGGGGAGAATATCTACCCTGAGGAGATAGAGATGGTGATCAACGGGATCGAGGATGTTGAGGAATCCCTGGTCAAGAGTGAAAACGGAAGGCTCGTGGCACTCGTGAAAATGTATGACAATGCCCTGGACTGGGACATAAAGGATGGGAAAGTATTCGAAGAGAAGGTTGCACTGATGCAGAAAGTCATTTTGAGAAAGGTGAATTCAGCAGTGAGCAAGGCATCCCAGATAAGCAGGATAGAGTTTGTCAAAGAACCTTTCGAGAAGACCGCCACCAAGAAGATACGCAGATTCCTGTACTGTTAGAACTTACTAAACCTTATATAAATTCCTAAACCTGAACCGTAATGCCGTTTTCGTGTACGAGAACGGCATTATTTTGCTAAAAATCAAACTTAAGGCGTGCATTTTATGAATATAATTGGTATATTTGTTTGTTTAGTTAGTTCAGAGTTTTATGGAATTCGTAATTCAAGTGGCAGACGCGAGCCACGGCTGTTATGCCGAAAAGATCTGTGATGAGATTTTCATTTCCGCACAGGAACGTCACACGGGTATCGCAAGGCGTACCCCTGAATATATCATTGAGAAGATGACTGCCGGAAAGGCTGTCATCGCAACCACCCCGGATGGGGAATTCGCCGGTTTCTCTTATATCGAGTCCTGGGGAGGCAAGTCATACGTTGCCAACTCCGGTCTTATCGTAGCACACAAATTCCGCGGGATGGGTCTTTCCCGAAAGATCAAGGAGCAGACCTTCATCCTTTCAAGGACACTTTTCCCTGATGCAAAGATATTCAGCATCACTACAGGTGGAGCCGTGATGAGACTCAACTATGAGTTCGGCTTCCGCCCTGTGCCATTCTCGGAGCTTACCTCTGACCCTGAGTTCTGGAGGGGCTGCGAGGGATGCCGCAACTTCGTCATCCTTGAGAACAACGACTATCAGCGCTGCATCTGCACGGGTCTCCTTTATGACCCTAATGACAGGATTAAGATAAAAACCCCTGAAATCTAATAAGATATGAAGAAAGTAGTAGTAGCATTCAGCGGCGGTCTTGACACCTCCTATACTGTCATGTACCTTGCCAAGGAGAAGGGATATGAGGTTTATGCCGCGTGTGCCAACACCGGCGGTTTCAGTGCCGAGCAGCTCAAGACAAACGAGGAGAACGCATACAAACTCGGTGCAAAGTCATACGTCACACTTGATGTGACCAAGGAGTATTACGACAAGAGCCTCCGCTACATGGTTTACGGAAATGTACTCCGTAACGGAACATATCCTATTTCGGTTTCATCAGAGCGCATCTTCCAGGGTATGGCAATAGCCAGATATGCCAAGGAGATCGGGGCCGACGCAATCGCGCACGGTTCCACAGGTGCGGGCAATGACCAGGTACGCTTCGACATGACCTTCCTCGTGATGGCTCCTGGAATCGAGATCATCACCCTCACAAGAGACGGCAACCTCAGCCGCCAGGAGGAGATCGATTACCTCAACGCCAACGGCTTCCCTGCAGACTTCAAGAAACTCAAATACAGCTACAATGTTGGTATCTGGGGAACGTCCATCTGCGGAGGCGAGATCCTTGATTCGAAGCAGGGCCTTCCTGAGTCTGCCTATCTCAAGCAGATAGAGAAGAGCGGAGAGGAGATCGTGGCCCTCGATTTCGAGGAGGGCCAGCTCACAGGGGTCAACGGAAAGAAATTTACAGACCACATTGCTGCCATTCAGGCTGTAGAGGCCATCGCAGCCCCTTACGGAATAGGTAGGGACATGCATGTGGGAGACACCATCATAGGCATCAAGGGTCGTGTGGGCTTCGAGGCTGCTGCCCCAATGCTCATCATCGCAGCACACAAGTTCCTTGAGAAGTTCACACTCTCCAAGTGGCAGCAGTACTGGAAGGACCAGGTTGCCAACTGGTACGGAATGTTCCTTCATGAGAGCCAGTACCTGGAGCCGGTGATGAGGGATATCGAGGCCATGCTTGAGAGCAGCCAGCGCAACGTGAGCGGTACCGTTACCATGCTCCTGCGTCCTCACTGCTTCGAGACCGTGGGAGTGGATTCTCCTAACGACCTCGTGAAGAACAAGCTCGGTGAGTATGGCGAGGGAGCCAAGGGCTGGACATCGGATGACGCCAAGGGCTTCATCAAGGTTACATCCACACCTCTTCGCGCCTACTATCTCAATCACAAGGAAGAGGGAGACAAACTCGAGCAGGATCTATGATCAAGGTAGGAATCATTGGTGGGGCAGGTTATACTGCTGGAGAACTTCTCCGTCTCCTGGTGAATCACCCGGAGGTGGAGATTGTTTTCGTACACAGTTCCAGCAATGCAGGCGCGTATCTGCATGAGGTTCATGAGGGACTGATAGGAGACACCGATCTGCGTTTTGCAGACAGCTACGACCTCAATGCAATAGATGTGCTTTTCCTCTGCTCCGCCCATGGCAAGAGCCGTGAGTTCTGGAATGAGAATGAGTGTCCTGAGAGCCTGAAGGTCGTTGACCTTGCACAGGATTTCAGGGATGAGAGTTGTGGCTATGTGTACGGTCTTCCGGAGAAGAACATGGAAAGGATAAGGACAGCGACAAAGATTGCCAATCCTGGCTGCTTCGCAACTGCCATACAGCTTTCCATACTTCCGCTCGCAGCTGCCGGCAAACTTGTCTCTGATGTTGAGATCACGGCAATCACAGGTTCCACCGGAGCTGGTGTGAAGCCTGGTGCAACGACTCATTTCAGCTGGAGGAACAACAACCTTTCTGCTTACAAGCTTTTCGAACATCAGCATCTCATCGAGATAGGCAGGAACATCTCCTTGCTTCAGCCTTCCTTCGTGGGCGGCCTTAATTTCGTGCCTGTCAGAGGAGATTTTGCAAGGGGAATTTTCGCCAGCGTATATACAAAGACGGATATGAGCCTTGAGGAGGCCGTGGCCCTCTACAAGGATTATTATAAAGATGCAGCCTTCACCTTCGTGAGTGACAGGGCTGTGGATCTCAAGCAGGTTGTCAATACCAACAAGTGTGTGCTCAGCCTCGCCAAGCATGGAGATCTACTGCACATCACATCTGTCATCGACAACCTTCTCAAGGGTGCGAGCGGACAGGCCCTGCAGAATATGAACATCATCTTCGGCCTTGACCAGAAGACTGGTCTGAGACTGAAGGCATCAGCTTTTTAGACATGGATTTATTCAAAGTATACAAGCTCTGGGATATCGAGCCGGTACGTGCCCTCGATACTACAATCTGGGATAAGAACGGAGAGGTTTACACTGACCTCTACGGAGGACATGCCGTCATCTCCATAGGCCATTGCCATCCACATTACGTGAAGATGGTAAGCGAGCAGCTCACCAAACTCGGATTCTATTCCAATGCAGTGCAGAACGGACTGCAGAGAGAGCTCGCTACAAGGCTTGGCAAGGTCAGCGGCTATGATGACTACAGCCTTTTCCTCTGCAACAGCGGAGCTGAGGCCAATGAGAACGCACTCAAACTTGCGTCCTTCCATACGGGAAGGGGAAAGGTACTTGCCTTCAGCAAGTCCTTCCACGGACGTACCAGCGGCGCGGTAGGCGTTACCGACAACCCTGCATACAGGTCTCCTTTCAATACCAACAGCAACGTAACCTTCATCCCTCTCAATGATGAGGCAGCCCTCGAAAGGGAGCTCTCCACAAAGGAGTATGCAGCCGTGATCATCGAGGGAATCCAGGGCGTCGCAGGAATTTACGAGCCTACTGATGCCTTCTTCCACACGCTCCGCTCTCTTTGTGATAAGTATGGCACCATGCTGGTAGTGGATGAGGTTCAGTCAGGCTATGGACGCAGCGGCCTTTTCTACGCCCACCAGCATTCCGGAGTCCGGGCAGACCTTATCACCTCGGCAAAGGGTATGGCCAACGGCATTCCTATAGGCGCTGTACTCATCAGCCCGGATTTCAAGCCTGTCTTCGGCCAGCTCGGTACTACTTTCGGAGGCAATCACCTTGCATGTACGGCAGCGCTGGCAGTGCTTGACGTGATTGAGAACGAGCATCTCGTGGAGAATGCAGCCAAAGTTGGAGAGTATTTCAAGAAGGCTTTCGAGGGAGACAAGGCCCTGAAGGAGTACCGCGGACGCGGCCTCATGGTAGGCCTTGAACTAAAGGATGAATATGTGGGACTCAGGGACAGGCTCCTCTTCGAGAAGCATTATTTCACGGGAGCTGCAGGTCCTAAGGTGATTCGCGTTCTCCCTTCACTCACAATTTCAGAGGAAACGGCAGCAGGCTTCGTGGAGGCCTGGAAAGAACTTACAGCATAATGAGACATTTCACAAGCATAACACAGCTGGGAGACCTCAATGAGGCATTGGCAAAGGCCCTTGCCGTCAAGGCTAATCCTTTTGCCGACCAGGCACTTGGCAAGAACAAGACTCTCCTGATGATCTTCTTCAACAATTCGCTCAGGACCAGGCTCAGCACCCAGAAGGCTGCCATGAACCTCGGTATGAACGTGATTGTCCTCGATGTCAATCAGGGTGCATGGAAACTTGAGACCGAAAGGGGAGTGATAATGGACGGAGACAAGTCCGAGCATCTGCTCGAGGCCATCCCTGTCATGGGAAGCTACTGCGACATAATTGGAGTGCGTTCCTTTGCCCGCTTTGAGAGCAAGAAGGCTGATTACGAGGAGGAGATCCTCAGCCAGTTCATCAAGTATTCCGGCCGTCCGGTATTCAGCATGGAGGCTGCCACAAGGCATCCTCTGCAGACTTTTGCAGACCTCATTACAATCGAGGAGCACAAGACCAAGGCCCGTCCTAAGGTGGTCATGACCTGGGCTCCACATCCAAAGGCACTTCCTCAGGCTGTTCCAAATTCCTTTGCCGAGGGTCTCAACATGACTGATTATGACTTCGTTATCACACATCCTCACGGATACGAGCTCGACCCGGCATTCACCGGAAGGGCTGTGATCGAGTATGATCAGGACAAGGCTCTTGAGGGTGCAGATTTCGTATATGCGAAGAACTGGGCCGCTTATGAGGGAGACAATTACGGAAAGGTTCTCAATATGGACAGAAGCTGGACAGTGACAACGGAGAAGATGGCTCTTACCAACAATGCCTTCTTCATGCACTGCCTTCCTGTTCGCCGCAACATGATAGTTTCTGACGATGTTATAGAGAGCCCTCGTTCTCTTGTCATCCCTGAGGCTGCGAACAGGGTTGTGTCCGCACAGACTGTTCTTAAGGAAATTCTTCTTGGTCTGGAATAATGAAGGTAAAGGTTTTCAAGATAGGTGGTAATGTTGTGGAGAATGCGGAACTGCTTTCCGCATTCGCTGCGGATTTTGCGGCCGTACAGGGTCCCAAGGTCCTCATTCATGGAGGTGGCGTAAGGGCCAGCGCTCTGCAGAAGCAGCTCGGCCAGGTACCTAACATGATAGAGGGACGCCGCGTCACCGATGCAGATACATTGGAAGTTGTGACCATGGTTTATGCCGGCCTCTGCAACAAGAACGTGGTGGCAAGACTCCAGAGCTGCGGCTGTGACGCCATAGGTCTCTGCGGAGCTGATGCCAACCTCATCACCGCCACAAGACGCCCGGCGAAACCTGTGGACTACGGTTTCGTGGGGGATATTTCTGTAGAAGGGGTCAGAACTGAGATGCTCCTCAAGCTTCTCGACTGCGGGCTTGTTCCGGTTCTCTGCGCAATCAACCACGACGGCAAGGGACAGCTGCTGAACACGAATGCAGATACGGTCGCGTCCAGCGTTGCCCAGGCCCTGGCTCAGAAGGCTGAAGTGGAACTTGTCTACTGCTTTGAGAAGAACGGTGTTCTGAGGGACAAGGATGACGATATGTCGGTGATTCCTCTGATCACTCCGTCGGTATTCACGAAACTCAAGGAAGACGGTGTTGTGGCTGATGGAATGATTCCTAAGTTGGAGAATTCTTTCAAGGCCATTGCAGCGGGAGTCTCCTCGGTGGTGATAAAATCTGCTGCGAATCTATCGAATAATTTGCAAACGACATTGAAGAATGATTGATACCATAAAGAAGGAAGCCGCTGAAATGCTGCGCTCTATGATACGCATCCCATCTCTTTCTTTTGAGGAGAAAGAGGTCAGTGACTTTCTTTTTTCACAGTTCCAGACATGGGGTCTTGAACCCGAGCGTATCAATTATAATATAATATGCAGGCAGCCTTCTTTTGACGAAGGCAAGCCTGTTTTGTTATTATGCGCACACATGGACACCGTCCCTGCGAATGCCGCTTACAGCTTCAACGCCTTTGAACCGGTACAGGAAGGGCACGAAGACACCATCTTCGGCCTTGGCAGCAATGACGACGGCGGCAGCGTAGCTTCGATGACGGCAGCCTTCAGACTTCTGCGCGAGGAGCATCTCCCTTTCAACCTCTGCCTGGCAATCACGACTGAGGAGGAACGTTCCGGCCCAGACGGCATGCGCTATCTCTGGCAGCATGTATTCGCTGGGTTGAACATCAGGGCGATAGTAGGCGAGCCGACGGGTATGCGCGCCGCAACTGCCGAAAGGGGACTGCTCGTGCTGGATGCTACGGCTCACGGAAAGAGCGGACACGCAGCCAGAGGAGAGGGAATCAATGCTCTGTACATTGCAATCGACGACATAGAGAAACTCAGGGCCTACAGGTTCAGCAAGATTTCCCCTGTCATGGGGGAAGTTCACATGACAGTGACTCAGATAAATGCCGGCACGGCTCATAACGTCATCCCGGACAGCTGCACTTTCGTGGTGGATATAAGGCCGACGGAGCAGTACGGTAACGAGGAGATAGTTGCGGAACTCCAGGCAATGTGCCGCTCGGAGCTTAAGCCTAGGAACCTCAGCAATCGTTCTTCCGCAACATATCCTGATTC
The DNA here is from genome assembly GCA_018064625.1 of Candidatus Cryptobacteroides equifaecalis. Lineage (GTDB taxonomy): Bacteria > Bacteroidota > Bacteroidia > Bacteroidales > UBA932 > Cryptobacteroides > Cryptobacteroides equifaecalis. The sequence goes on from JAGHUW010000006.1 coordinate 22,581, forward strand.
TCCTCTTGTGAGCTGCTGCCGCGAACTAGGTGTCGAGACCTTCTCGTCCCCAACTACATCCGATTGGATGAGGCTTGGCTGCGATGCCATCAAGATGGGTCCGGGAGATTCCTCAAGGTCCCACAAGGCCGACGAGTACCTTATGGTGCGGGAACTCGAGGATGCTATTGACAAATACGTAAAATTCATAAAATACTATGGCAACACTCTGGAATAAAGGAACTTCCGCTACCGAGGCGGTAGAATCCTTCACAGTCTGTTCAGACAGGATACTGGACCTGAGGCTGGCACGCTATGATGTGCTTGGCTCCAAGGCCCATATAAAGATGCTGGAGAGCATAGGCCTTCTCAGCTCCGATGAGCTTGAGAAACTTACCGCCGGTCTCGATCAGATACTTTCTGAGATAGAGGAAGGCAGCTTTGTGCTTCAGGACGGGGTGGAGGATATCCATTCCCAGGTAGAATTCCTTCTTACCGAAAGGCTCGGTGAAATAGGTAAGAAGATACATTCCGGAAGGTCCCGCAACGATCAGGTTCTGGTTGATGTGAAGCTCTTCCTCAGGGATCAGCTTCTTGAGATGAAGAAGGAGGTGCTTGCTCTCTTCGAAGAGCTTCAGAAGCTCTCGGAAGAGTACAAGGATGTGCTACTACCGGGATACACCCATGGTCAGGTAGCCATGCCGTCTTCCTTCGGACTCTGGTTCGGCGCTTATGCCGAGAGTCTGGCGGACGACATGTTCATGCTGGCCGGTGCATATCACCTTGTGAATCAGAACCCTCTTGGCTCGGCAGCCGGTTACGGCAACTCATTCCCTCTGGACAGGAAAATGACTACGGGTCTCCTTGGCTTCGAGACCCCGGATTACAACAGTATCGCCGCTCAATTGAGCAGGGGAAAGGCAGAGAAGGCCGTGGCTTCGGCTGCGGGTTCCATTGCCCTCACCCTTAACAAGTTTGCAGCAGACTGTTGCCTGTACATGTGTCCTAATTTCGGATTCATATCATTCCCGGCAGAGCTTACCACGGGTTCAAGCATAATGCCGCATAAAAAGAATCCTGATGTTTGGGAGGTGATGAGGGCTCATTGCAACCAGGTGATGTCCTGTGAGAATGAGATATCCATGATGTGCAGCAATCTGCAGCATGGCTATCACAGGGATTTCCAAATTCTAAAAGATGTTCTTTTCCCTAAGCTGGAACTCATCCATGACTGCCTTCAGATGGCCGTCTATATGATATCCAAGGTCAAGGTGAACAAAAACATCCTGGACAGCTCACTTTATGACACCATGTTCACGGTAGAGGAGGTGAACCGCAGGGTACTTGCGGGCATGCCTTTCCGTGATGCATATAAGACAGTAGGTATAGAAGTAAACGAAGGGCGTTTTGTGGCAGACAAGACTGTCAACCATACACACATCGGAAGCATTGGCAATCTCTGTAACGGTGAGATTGCGCTGAAGATGCAAAAAGCCTCTGATTTTTAAATATTTATGAAAAAAGCAGTTCTTAAACTATCCAATGGGGTATGTCTGTCGGGTTATTCCTTCGGCTATCCTCACTCGTGCGACGGAGAAGTCGTGTTCTCCACAGCTATGGTCGGTTATCCGGAAAGCTTGACCGATCCGTCATATTCCGGACAGATTCTCTGCGTCACCTATCCTATCATAGGTAACTATGGTGTTCCGGATGAGGCTGTCGATGAAATGGGAATCTCAGTCAATTTCGAATCCGAGAAGATCTGGGTCAGAGGTCTTGTGATCAGCGAATACTCAGAAGATTACAGCCACTGGGACGCTGTCAAGAGTCTTGGTGCCTGGCTTGATGAGCAGAAGATTCCTGGAATATATGGTGTAGATACCAGATACCTTACCCAGCTCCTTCGTGAGAACGGAAGCATGACAGGTATCATAGAAGTTGAAGATGAGCCAAGGTCATTCCCTGTTCCGGATCCTAATGACGAGAACCAGATTGCAATCGTAAGTTGCAAGGAACCAATAGTATATGGCGACGGAGACAAGACAGTGGTCCTTGTTGACTGTGGTGTGAAGCACAATATCCTCCGCTGTTTCGTGCAGAGAGGAATCAGACTTGTGCGTGTGCCATGGGATTATGATTTCACGGAAATGGAGTATGACGGACTCTTCATCTCCAACGGTCCCGGCAATCCTGAGCACTGCGTCGCAACGGTGGAGCACCTGCGCAAGGCCATGCAGCAGGACAAGCCTATCTTCGGTATCTGCATGGGAAATCAGCTCCTTGCACGTGCTGGCGGAGCCACAACATACAAGCTCAAGTACGGTCACAGAAGTCATAACCAGCCAGCAAGGATGGTAGGTTCAGACCGTTGCTTCATCACATCTCAGAATCATGGTTTCGCTGTGGACAATTCTTCACTCGGAGCAGATTGGGAGACCTGGTTCACCAACATGAATGACGGTTCCAATGAAGGAATACGTCACAAGTCAAAGCCGTTCTGCTCAGTGCAGTTCCATCCAGAGGCATCCAGCGGCCCTACAGACACAGAGTTTCTCTTTGACGAATTCATCAGCAAGTTATGAAAAAAGTATTGGTATTGGGTTCCGGTGCCCTTAAGATCGGACAGGCCGGTGAATTCGACTACTCCGGCACACAGGCTCTCAAGGCCCTTCGCGAGGAGGGAATCGAGACAGTCCTCATAAATCCAAATGTCGCTACCGTCCAGACTTCCGAGGGTGTGGCAGACAAGATATATTTCTATCCTGTTACGCCTCTCTTCGTGGAGAAGGTGATTGCAAAGGAGAGACCGGAAGGTATACTTCTTTCCTTCGGTGGACAGACAGCGCTGAACTGCGGTGTCGACCTCTATCGCAACGGTGTGCTTGAGAAATACGGTGTCACCGTTCTTGGAACACCTGTTCAGGCCATCATGGATACGGAGGACCGCGAGCTCTTCGTTCAGAAACTCGATGAAATCAACGTGAAGACCATCAAGTCCCAGCCTGCAGGCAGTCTGCAGGAGGCTCTTGATGCCGCTCACGCACTTGGTTATCCTCTCATTGTCCGTGCAGCTTATGCCCTCGGCGGACTCGGCTCAGGCTTCGTGGACAATGACGAGCAGCTCACTGAACTCTGCGAGAAGGCCTTCGCTTTCTCAAATCAGGTTCTTGTGGAGAAATCCCTCAAGGGATGGAAGGAGATAGAGTACGAAGTGGTACGTGACCGTTTCGACAACTGTCTCACAGTCTGCAATATGGAGAATTTCGACCCTCTCGGAATCCACACAGGTGAAAGTATAGTCGTAGCTCCTTCCCAGACTCTTTCGAACAAGGATTTCCACTATCTGCGCGAGCTTTCGATCAAGATTGTCAGACATATCGGTATAGTAGGTGAGTGCAATGTGCAGTACGCATATGATCCAGACAGCATGGATTACCGTGTGATCGAGGTCAACGCGCGCCTCAGCCGTTCTTCTGCGCTTGCATCAAAGGCAACAGGTTACCCTCTTGCCTTCGTTGCCGCAAAACTCGGACTCGGCTACGGCCTTTTCGACCTCAAGAACTCGGTTACAAAGAATACTCCAGCCTTCTTCGAGCCTGCACTTGACTACATAGTCTGCAAGATACCTCGCTGGGACCTCTCCAAGTTCAATGGAGTGTCTCACAAGATCGGATCCAGCATGAAGAGTGTCGGTGAGGTCATGAGCATAGGACGTACCTTCGAGGAGGCCATACAGAAGGGTCTCCGCATGATAGGTCAGGGTGCACATGGCTTCATCTGCAACAAGGAACTCAAGGTGGCTGATATAGATGAGGCTTTGAAAGAACCTACTGATAACCGTATCTTCGTGATTTCCAAGGCTATGCTTGCCGGTTACACGGTTGACCGCATACATGAGCTCACCAAGATAGACAAATGGTTCCTTTACAAGCTTGAAAATATAGTCAATACCTATCACGAACTCAACGAGTTTGACAGGATCGAGGATGTTCCGGCCGAGCTTCTCCTCAAGGCAAAGTGCCAGGGATTTTCTGACCATCAGCTTCAGAGGAGTCTCATGACTCCGGACAACAGCAGCACTGACCATATCAGGGAATGGAGAAAGTCTCTGGGCATTGTTCCATACGTAAAACAGATCGATACTCTCGCTGCAGAGTTCCCTGCTCAGACTAACTATCTCTATCTTACATATAATGCTACCAAGCATGACATAGATTATGAGAAGGATGGCAAATCTACAATTGTACTCGGCTCGGGAGCTTATAGAATCGGCAGCTCAGTAGAGTTTGACTGGTGCTCGGTTTCCTGCCTGAATACCCTCAGGGCTGAAGGGTACAGGGGAGTACTCATAAACTACAACCCGGAGACAGTGTCCACGGATTACGACATGTGCGACAGGCTCTACTTCGATGAACTGACCCTTGAAAGGGTACTTGACATCTGTGAGCTTGAAACCCCTCACGGTGTTGTTGTGTCCGTAGGTGGCCAGATACCTAACAACCTTGCACTCAAACTTGATTCAAGGGGTATCAACATACTTGGAACCACGGCTCAGAACATCGACAAGGCAGAGGACCGTCACAAGTTCTCCAGCATCGTGGATCAGATCGGTGTGAGCCAGCCTGCATGGAAGGAACTTACCACCCTCAATGATGTGCACAAGTTCATCTCTACAGTGGGTTATCCTGTACTCGTGAGACCTTCATACGTTCTTTCAGGTGCGGCGATGAATGTGTGCCCGGATGAGAGCAAGCTCAAGCAGTTCCTCTCACAGGCTGCGGAAGTGTCAAAGGATCACCCGGTTGTAGTTAGCAAGTTCATGCGCCGCTGCAAGGAAATCGACTTCGATGCAGTCGCAGATCACGGAAAGATACTTGCCTATGCCATCTCCGAGCACATCGAATATGCCGGTGTTCACTCCGGTGATGCAACACTTGCATTCCCTGCACAGAAACTTTATACAAGGACTGTTCAGCTCATAAGAAAAGATGCGCAGAAGATTGCCAAGGCTCTTGACATCTGCGGACCTTTCAATATCCAGTTCCTTTCAAGGAACAACGAGATCAAGGTTATTGAGTGTAATCTTCGTGCATCGCGAAGCTTCCCGTTCATTTCCAAGGTGCTCCGTACGAATCTTATCGAACTTGCCACCAAGGTTATGCTCGGCCAGCATCCTGCCCAGTTGCCGGGTTCCGCTTTCGACCTTGACTACGTTGGTATAAAGGCGTCCCAGTTCTCCTTCGCAAGACTTGAGGAGGCGGATCCTGTGCTCAGCGTGGATATGTCTTCTACAGGTGAGGTTGCCTGCATCTCAGACTCCTTCGACGAGGCTATGCTGCTCTCTCTGATGTCAGTGGGAAATACCATTCCTCGCAAGAGTGTTCTTCTTTCAATGGGTGACGCTCTCCAGAAGGCAGATCTTCTCACTGCATGCAAAAAACTCGCAGGCACAGGCTATAAACTTTACGCAACAGGTGGTTCATACAAGTATCTTGTTGAAAACCATATACCTGCAGTTCGAGTTCTCTGGCCGAGCGAGGAAAATGACCCTATGCTCAAGGGCGTTTACAAGACAGCAAGGGAGATTGTGCATCAGAGGGAGGTGGGTCTCGTAGTGAATATCCCTAAGGATTTCTCAGACGCAGAACTCAGTAACGGATATATGGTAAGACGTGCTGCAGTGGATTGCAATATTCCTCTGTTCACCAATGCCAGACTTGCCACAAACTTCATCAGGGCTTTCTGTACTGTAAGACCGGCGGATATCGAGGTGAAGTCCTGGGATGAGTTTAATCATAATATCTAACATCCATTTATGAAAGCGAAAGATTTTCTAAGTGAACTTCACTCACTTGTAAGTCTTCACGATGGTTTGGACATACAATCCGCGGAAAACAGCATCCGTAATAACGTGCGTTTCCGCGGAATGAATGTCTGGATTCTTGCGTGCGCCATTGTGATTGCTAGTGTTGGCCTGAATGTCAACTCTACGGCTGTAATCATCGGAGCCATGCTTATATCCCCTTTGATGGGTCCTATCATAGGATTCGGCCTTGCACTGGGTACCAATGACATGCCTCTGCTGAAGTCGTCGCTGTACAATCTTGCCGTGATGGTTGCGATCAGTATCACAGCGTCGACCCTGTTCTTTCTGATTTCACCTCTGAATCTCCAGAACCAGAGTGAGCTCCTTGCAAGAACCAATCCTACCATCTATGATGTAATAGTGGCATTCATAGGAGGCGCGGCAGGTGCCTTGGAAAACTCGAGAAAAGAAAAGGGTACTGTTATCTCTGGAGTTGCGATTGCCACAGCTTTGATGCCGCCTCTCTGTACTGTGGGCTATGGACTCTCGAATTTCGATTTCACTTATGTATTTGGTGCATTGTATCTCTTTGCCATCAACTGCATCTTTGTAGCTCTGGCTACTTTCGTGGTAGTCAAATTCCTTCATTATCCGGTATATGCGGAGGCTGACCCTGCAAAATACCGCAGGATGCAGACACTTGCCAGCATAATTCTGGTTTTGATGGTTGTGCCAAGCGTTTTCTCAGCTGTGAGGATCATTGAGGAGAATAACTTCTCCATCAGGGCAAGCAAATTTGTGAATTGCCACAAGTCCATTGACGGAGTACTCGTATATGATTATTCCATCAATCCTCAGCGTGGTGAACCTACAATCACTCTGAGCCTGGCCGGAAGACCTTTGACTTTCGAGGAGAAGACGGTCCTCGTGTCAGAGGCACGTCAGTTGTGTCATAATGAGAATACCAAAGTCCTTTTCAATGAGTCTTCTCTCAGCAATGGCGTGGAAATGGACTCCGAGTTTGAAAAGCAGGTATATCATGACCTGAACAATCAGCTCAAGACCCTTCAGGATTCCATCAGATTCTTCCATTCGAAGGAACTTCCATTCCAGCAGCTGGATAAGGAAATGCTAGCCCTCTTCCCTCAAGTTGAGAGTATCAGGCTAGCAAAGGGTGAAAATAACGTCATTGCCATAGTTCAGTACAAGAGTACTGAGGTTGAAAGCATCTCGGATCAGTTGAAGAACTGGATCAAGGTGAGGCTTTCAGTAGAGGCGATTGACGTTTTTGATATTTATCCTCAGCCTCAGGAATAGGCTATTTGGTTCCGAAGATTCTATCGCCTGCATCACCGAGACCCGGTACGATGTAGGCGTTTTCATTAAGTCTCTCGTCGAGAGCCGCAACGAAGATGTCTACGTCAGGATGTGTCTCCTGCACCTTCTTGACTCCTTCAGGGGCTGCGACGAGGCACATGAGACGAATCTGCTTGCATCCGCGCTTCTTGAGCATGTTGATGGCATCAGATGCACTGCCACCGGTTGCGAGCATAGGGTCCGTAACAATGACCGTTCTACTCTCGATGTCCTGAGGAAGCTTGCAGAAGTACTCTACAGGCTGATGGGTTTCCTCGTCACGGTAGAGGCCGATGTGACCAACTTTGGCTACCGGCAGAAGAGAAAGCAATCCGTCCACCATTCCTGTACCTGCCCTGAGGATAGGTACGATGGCGAGCTTCTTTCCGCTGATCTGCTTTGCGGTCATTTTGCAGATAGGTGTCTCGATCTCATAATCTTCAAGCGGAAGGTCGCGGGTTACCTCATAACCCATGAGCATTGAAATCTCTGTCAAAAGGGTTCTGAAGTCTTTTGATCCTGTGTTCTTGTCACGCATGATGCTCAGCTTATGCTGGATCATAGGGTGGTTAATGATGTGTAACTGACTCATATATGATAATTTATATTATAAAGCTCTTTATGAGTGATGTGGAAGGAATGTCCTTGTCTGAAACTGGTGTGAAATAACTGAGGAAATTCAGAAGACGCAAAGCCTCGCTGTATTCCTTTGAGTTTCTTGGAACAGTTCTCAGTATCATCTCGGCATGCGGTCTTAGTACGGCGAATTCCACCAGATAAGCCGAGTTGAAAAGAACATCAGCCTTTTCCTGATATGGATATATCCATTTGCCTTCTGATCGGCGCACATTCGGCCAGTTGCTTATGGTCTGCTGAGCCGTGAAAGCTCCCTTGTTGTGGTCACGCACTATTCGCCTGAGCAATCTGTTGTCACTGGTAGGTATGGAGTTGTGGTCATCCAGGGAATATGAAGTCATGGTATTGATGAAGATCCTGTACTTGCAGTTATCGTTGATCTTGTCTGTAAGCATAGGATTCAGAGCGTGTATTCCTTCTATCAGAAGTATATTTCCTTTCTTAAGCTGTATCTTCTTGCCGTTGTATTCCCTGAGCCCTGTGACGAAGTTGTATTCCGGAATGTCCACTTCATCCCCTGCAAGCAGCCTGAGTACGTCTCTCTGGAGCATGTCATGGTCTACAGTATCGAAGTTGTCGAAATCGAAACTGCCATCGGGAAGCCTCGGGGTGTCCATTCTGTTTACGAAATAATCGTCTGTGGAGAATGAAAGCGGTTTTATTCCACATGCCTTCAACTGTACGCTCAGGCGCTGGCAGAATGTGGATTTGCCGCTGCTTGTAGGCCCGGTTATCAGAACAAGTTTCACCTTACCCTTCTGGTGCCTATTTGCAATATCCTCCGCAATTTTCACTATTTTCCTCTCCTGCAGGGCTTCTGCTACCTGAATAAGATCCCTGGCTCCACCATTGAGGCATTTCTCATTGACATCACCAACGTTGTCCAAACCCATGATGCTGTTCCATCGCATGTTCTCAATGAGAACATCGAAGGTCTTGGACTGCTCCTCGAATGGAGCGAGAACATCCGGCTTCTGCCTGTTCGGAACCCTCAGGAGCAGACCGTCATGATACATGCAGAGATCCCATACCTTGAGGTAGGATGATGAAGGGACCAGGGCATCGTAATAATAATCCGGAGTGCCGTCAAGGGTGTAATAGGTAGTGTAAACGTCACCGGCGGTTTTGAGAAGTTTCACCTTATCCTCATATCCGTGTTGGCTGAAAAGCTCAATGACATCCTCTGTCCGGGCATCATGCCTCTTGAAGATGTGGTCGGCTTCCACAAGCTCCTGCATCCTGGCTGTAATCTTCCTGACATCTTCCTCACACACGCGACTGCCGTCCTTCTTTTCAAGGATGCAGTAGTAGCCTTTGCATATCGGCCTTCTCATCAGAATCCTTGCAGATGGGAACAGATCCTTTACCGCCTTGCTCAGCAGAAAGCACAGAGATCTGCAATAGACACTTCTGCCGCTGTAGCTTGTATAATCAAGAAATTCCACGTCTCTGTTGTTGTAGACGCGGAATCTCAATCCCTGAAGGACATTGTTAACTTTTGCGGCGATGACAGTGTGAGGCTGCTCAAAATCGAACAGAGGCAGCAAGTCCTGGAGGGATGTCCCTTCTGGAACTTCCCGGCTGCTGCCTGTATTCTTGCAGTAGATTGTCAACATGGCATTATGCTAGTCGTAGAATTTGGAATCCCTTGGGGAAACTTTGTTCATGTTGTCAAGCAGATCCTGGTTGGTCTTGAACTCGTCCATCAGCTGGAGCATGAAGTTCATGGCTTCTGTAGGATTCATATCGGCGAGGAGCTTGCGGAGTATCCATATCCTCTGGCTCTGATCCTTGCGATAGAGGAGATCGTCACGTCTGGTTCCGGAGAGAACAACGTTTACAGCAGGGAATATCCTTCTGTTGGAAAGGGTTCTGTCCAGCTGGAGTTCCATGTTGCCTGTGCCCTTGAATTCCTCAAAGATCACGTCATCCATCTTGGATCCGGTCTCTGTAAGGGCGGTTGCAAGGATTGTGAGGGAACCTCCTCCCTCTATGTTTCTGGCTGCTCCGAAGAAGCGCTTTGGCTTCTGAAGGGCGTTTGCATCCACACCTCCGGTGAGGACTTTTCCGGATGCCGGCTGGACGGTGTTGTAGGCACGTGCGAGACGGGTGATGGAGTCGAGCAGAATGACCACATCGTGTCCGCATTCAACGAGTCTGCGTGCCTTTTCCAGTACCATGTTGGCAACCTTCACGTGGCGCTCTGCCGGTTCGTCGAAGGTGGAAGCCACAACCTCGGCCTTTACGCTGCGCTGCATGTCGGTAACTTCCTCAGGACGCTCGTCGATGAGCAGGACTATTTCATAAACCTCCGGGTGATTGTCTGCAATTGCATTTGCTATGCTCTTGAGAAGCATGGTCTTACCTGTCTTAGGCTGAGCTACGATCAAACCGCGCTGACCTTTTCCAATAGGTGCGAACATGTCCACTATGCGGCAGGAGATGTCCGACTCGTGTCCGTGACCGAGCAGGTTGAACTTCTCGTCCGGGAAGAGGGGAGTGAGGAAGTCGAAAGGAACCCTGTCCCTGATGAACTCAGGTGTGCGTCCGTTCACATACTTGACCTTCACGAGAGGGAAGTACTTGTCTCCTTCCCTTGGTGGCCTGATCTCACCCACGATTGTGTCTCCAGACTTGAGGGCATTCGCCTTCACCTGCTGCTGTGATACATAGATATCATCAGGTGAATTGAGATAGTTATAATCTGAAGAGCGGAGGAATCCATATCCATCAGGCATTATCTCCAGCACACCTGTCGCTTCCACTGTGCCTTCGTATTCCGGGAAGCGTGGGCGCTGCGGCCTGTTCTGGTTTTCCCTTTTCTGATTATGGTATTGATTCTGGTTCTGATTCTGATTTTGCTGTGCAGGTTCGTCAGATGCATGATTCGTATTCTGCCTGCTCTGTGGCTGTGCCTGTTTTTCTACTGCAGGAGTCTCAACTGCAGCAGCTTCGACGACTTCTGCAACCGGTTCTGCCACCACCTTTGCTGCGGATGCGTCCTTCTGCTGGTTCTTGGCTGGGCGTCCTCTGCGAGGCTTCTCCTGAGGCTGTGGCTGATCCTGAACGGGAGCCGGGCTGGCTGCCTGCTCTCCCTTAGGCTTCTGGGCCGATGCCTTCGGCTTTCTGGCCTCCTTGTTTTTCTTCTCGGTATCAGCGGCCGGCTTGCCTGCCTCGGCCTGCTTTTCAGCCACTACAGGCTTTGCTTCCTTTTTCACCTTGGCGGCTACTTTGTCGGCCTCAGCCTTCTCTATAGGCTTGTCTGCATTGTTCTTTGGTTTGCGGCCTCTGCGGCTCTTCTCCGGCTTTTCAGGAGAAGGCTTCAGTGACTCGATGCTTGCTTCGGCATCGAGTATGGCATAGGCAAGGTTTTCATCGTCAAGTTTACGGGTCTTGATTTTGAGCTCGTTAGCAATAGCATCGAGTTGCTCCCGATTCATCAGACTGAGCTCGTGTAGAGTATGAGTCATATTTATTGAGATTAATTCCGCCCTGTCGATTGACTGCCGGGCTTGATTTGACTTAACAAATATAGGAATAATTTTTAATTATCCCAATAGCTGTTGCTTTTCCTGTACCTGAGAAGGTCTGCCAGTGCAGCTGCATTGGCGGCGATGCGGAAACTGTAGGATTTGTACATTCCGGTAGGGACCCACTGAACATCGATCTTGAAGCAGTGAAGGTCGTAGGTGGCGCTGACCTGGCTTGTGGTAATCTTTCCGGCAACGAAGTCGAATCCGGTGCTGGCATTGATTGACAGGCGAGGGGTCAGTTTGATGTTGCCGCTGGCCTGCAGGGTTGCCGTGACATTATCCTTTGTTGTCAGCAGCTGGCTTACGCTGTCTTTGGTGTATTGTCTGTTCAGCTGGAGAGAGGTGCTGAAATTCAGTGACCAAGGAACGTTAGGGTTGGTATAATATACCCATCCTCCAGGGATATACTCTCCCGTTACAGGGTGGTAGTAAATTCTGTTATAGTAACTTGCCGCTCCGCCTGAGGATGCGTTTCCTCCTCCTTCTCCGTTACCGGCGTCTTTGCTTCCGTCGTTACCGTTGATTGTACCCTTTCCGGAGATTGAATAGGAAGCCGACAGGGAAGCGTTCGTAAATCTGAGCAATCCCTGTCCCTGGGTTACGGCCCAGCGGTTGATCTGGCGTCCGTTGTCACCTATGGCATAAGGGTCGAAGGCTGCACTGGCGCTGATGTTTACCTTGTTGAACAGGTTTGTGGACATGTTCATGGACACGGTTCCCATCTTGAGTGAATCCTTCAGGAAGTTATAGTTTGATGCAAGGTTCAGCTGGTCGATGAGCTTGACCTTCTTGAAACCTGTTCCAGTGGTATCCTTGTAATCCCTCACCTTTGCCTCCAGGTTGTTGCCTATGGAGAATGACGCGGTTGCCGATTTGCCCTTTCCTGGCAGTGAACCAAGCTGCTTTTCATATATGTTGTACTCATAGGTCTGTTCCTTGCCATGGGCATCGACGTATGTCAAGGTTCTGTAACCGTTGAATGCAGTGCCTTTCTCCGGGCTGAAGGACATGGAAATGCTTGGTGATACCACATGTCTGATGGCTTGAACGCGGCTTCTCCTGCCAAACTGGAACATACCGTAAAGACGTGTGCTCATGCTTATGGACCCGGAATATGTATGGGTGATTCCCAAGGTGCTGAGCTGGTGGCTCATGTGACTTTCCAACTTCTGTGTCTCCGGATTGTATTCGTATTCTGTTGTTCTGAAGAACCAGTTCTGACCGTAACTGATGGAAGGTGAGAAGTTCAGGTACTTGAACAGCTGGAAGCTTGGCAGACCTATGTTGAAATTGTGGGTCATGCCGTTCTGGAACTTATCCAGGAAGTCCGGATTCTTGATGTCGAATTCCTTTGCTTTGAATGAGATCTGGTTCCTGAGCGAGGTGCTGTATCCGAATGATATCTTCTCATAAGCCTTTTCCTTACCCACTCTGACCTTCCTCTTGAACGGGTAGATGGTGGTCATCTGGAAGGATATGTTTGGCAGGGTGAAGGTATAGGATGAATCCCTGGAGTTCTGGCTGTGCAGGGCATTGACGCTCATGTTGAACTTTCCGTTCCAGTTCTTTGAATATGAGATCGAAGAGCTTGCCTGATTCTGAAGGGCCTCGTTCACCGAATGCGAGTTGTATCGGCTGTTGGAAGGACTGGAGAAGTTCACGGATGCGGAGAAGGTTGTTCCAGGGTGAGCCTTCGAGTCCTGAGAGTGTGACCATCTCACTCCGAAGTTGGTCGAGGAGAAGAAATCTGCGCTTCCTTTCTCACCCGTCTGGTCGTAGGAGTAGTTGATGGACATGTTTCCGTTGCACTTGTAGTTGACCTTGTAGCGGGAATTCAGGTCAACCGCCCATGATCCAAGTGTATAATAATCTCCTGTGACCGAAATGTCGAAGAAATCTCCTATGACGAAATACATTCCAAGGTCCCTGAGGTAGAATCCTCGTGCTTCCTCCTCTCCGAAGGTCGGCATGAGAAGGCCGGTCGCCCTTTCCGGTTTCTTTGGCACGAAGCCGAAGGGGAGTCCGATGAAAGGGATGTTCACGTCTTCCACTACAAGGTTGGCAGGGCCGAAGATGATCTTCTTGTCCGGCATGACCTTGGCCATGCTCAACTTGAGGTAATAGTGGGGATGTTCTGCGTCACAGACCGTGTACTGGCCCTTCTGCATGTTGATGGACTGGTCTTCCATCATCTTTATGTTCTTTCCCCTGATGGTTCCCTGCTCGTCCTCTGTGTCCATGTTCTTGATGCGCGCCCTGTGTGTGTTGAAATTGTAGCGCACCTCATCCATGTTGTAGGTGGCATTGCCCTGTTTCATCACAGGTTTGCCCTTCCATTCACCGGTAAGACTGTCGTACTGTCCCTTGGCATAGACCTCACCCAGATTCATGTCGTATTCCATGTAGTATGCGGTAAGCTCCATGTCCTGGTACTTCACGTTCACATCTCCATAATAATAGACAAGCCTCTTTCCGTCAGAGAATACTTCCACTATCGAATCCTTGGCAGTGGAGAACGCCGGCTTCTCGAGGGAACTCTTTCCAAGCAGTGCGATGGAGTCTATCTTGTGCAGGGAATCGGCCCTGTGCAGGGAATCCCTGCGGGCCAGGGCTGCCGAATCCATCACCGGGACCTTCTTCTCCTTGAGGGTAAGGGTTCCGTATCTGGTGGTGGCTGCCCTGTTACGCCTCTGAGCATCAGCCGTAAACGAGACCGATCCCAGTAGAACGAAGAGCACTGAAAGTGCAAGTATGTACAGCCATCTTTTCAAATTGACGGATTTTTATTAAATTTGTAACCAACAAAAGTACTCATTTTTCTTGAAAAGAACAATTTGCATACTCATCGGACTTGCTTTATCGCTCAATTGTCTTGCGGACAGGGGGCTTGGCCTGAACAGCGTTGTCATAGACGCTGGACACGGCGGCAAGGATGCCGGTGCGGTAAGCAAGGACAGGAAGTACTACGAAAAGACTTTCACCCTTGACATTTCCAAAAAGCTTGCCGAAAAGATAAGTTCAAGCTATCCTGAAGTGAAAGTCATACTTACCAGGGATAAAGACGAGTTCGTTTCCCTTCAGGACAGGGCTTCGCTTGCTAACCAGGCAGATGCCCAGCTTTTCATATCGGTGCATATCAACTCAACTGGCAAGACAAGTCCCAACGGTTTCTCCGTACATGTGCTCGGCCAGTCGTCTCAGAAGGACAGGGACCTTTTTGCTTATAATATGGATGTGTGCAAGAGGGAAAACTCCGTGATAATGCTGGAAGACGACTACACCGCCAAATACGAAGGCTTCGATCCAAGCGACACGGAATCCTACATCTTCATGACCCTGATGCAAAACGCCAATCTGGAACAGAGCCTGAAATTCGCGCAGCAGATTCAGAAAAATCTCAAAGGCGGGCCGATAGTGGCCGACAGAGGCCTGTGGCAGGACCCTTTCTACCTGCTCTGGAAGACCTCGATGCCGGCCGTGCTCGTTGAACTGGGTTTCATCTCGAATGACTCGGACCTTGCAGTGTTGAAGGATCCCGCAGGGAGGAACCGCATTGTTGAAAGACTCTTCAAGGCATTCTGTGAATACAAGCGTTCATACGATGCCAGCGTTGGTGCTGTGCCGGCAACTGAGCCGGAGCTGGTACAGCTTTCCCATCCGGAACAGGAGCGGCAATCAGAGGTGGGTGTTACGCCTGCCCAGGCAAAAGACCCTGACGGACTGCGCTACGGAATACAGGTCGCTGCCACCAGAAAGAAGATATCCTCTGGCGACCCTTTGCTTATGGGGCAGAAGGCGGAAGTCATAGATTGCGGCACGGTCCTCAAGTATATTATATACGTGTCTGAAGATCTCTCAGAAGTAAAGGGAAAACTTGCTCGCGTGAGAAAAAAAACTCCCGATGCTTTTATCGTCAGAATAGAGGGAAATAAGGTCTCAATCCAGCGTTAGCAAGTATTTGAAAATTAGCATGTTGCCTTGTTTTGCGCTTTGGCTAAAGGCTTGATTTTCAATTGATTGAGCGTTTTGTATTTTTGCTGTAGCTTCTTAAAGCTACTATGAAAAATATTAAAATCAAATACTGATTTCATTTTTTTTCCAAGAATTTATTCACCACTTTTGCACTCGTAATCATTCCCTATGGAAATAGCCGAGAAACATATTCACGTTTGGAACAACTGTCTTCACATCATAAGTCAGTTGGTCGAGGCGAAGCAGTTTGAAACATGGTTCAAACCGATTCGCGCCGTCTCGATCGTTGATGCGAAGTTGACAGTCGAGGTTCCGTCGGATTTCTTCAGGGAATATCTCGAATCGGCCTATCTGGACATACTCAAGAAGACTCTCAAGAGGGTGATAGGTCCGGAGGCCAGGCTGGCATATACCATAAAGATGGTACAGAATCAGCCTTCGATGGTTTTGAACGCCACTCCGGTACTTACTCCGGCGAACCGAGCCATAGATGTGGTTTCTGCGCCTACCATGCCGAGCGACCCTCGCATCGGCTTGGGAACCATACAGAGGTTGACTATCAATCCAAGGCTCAACCCTGCATTCTGTTTTGAGAACTTTGTCTTTGGCGAGTGCAACAAGATGGGAGTCAATGCTGGAAAGAACATTGCACTTTCCCCTAAGCATAATCCTTTCAATCCTCTGTTCATCTTTGGTGGACCAGGTCTTGGAAAGACTCATCTTGCCCAGGCGATAGGCATATCAATCAAGGAATCCCATCCTGAACTGGTGGTTCTCTATGTGTCTGCCCACGAGTTCAAGACCCAATATATGGATGCCGTGAACGTGAAGAACAAGCTGACGGACTTCCTCAGCTTCTACATGAAGATAGACGTTCTTATCGTTGACGATATCCAGGATCTTATGGGACCTGGTTGTCAGAATGCCTTCTTCAACGTATTCAATCACCTACATCTCAACGGCAAACAGCTGATCTTCACATCAGACAGGGCACCTGTAGAACTGCAGAACTTCGAGGAGAGGCTTCTTTCAAGGTTCAAGTGGGGTCTTTCTGTTCAGCTTACTCGTCCTGATTACAAGACAAGGGTCGAAATGCTCCGCTCCAGGGCGGAAAGGGAAGGTGTGGATGTGCCGGAAGACGTGCTTGAATATATAGCGACCCGCATCAGGTCCAATTTCAGGGAACTTGAAGGAGTCCTTATATCCCTTATCGCACATTCCGCTGTGGAGACGGACAAGTCCATGATGGAATTGGCTTCTGAGATATCCCAGGTTCTGGTTAAGGAACCTGAACAGAATATTACCGTAGACAGAGTGATCAAAGCTGTCAGCTCATATTTCAACGTAAGTGTTGAAGACCTTCAGTCAAGGTCAAGGAAGCGCCAGCTTGTACAGTCAAGGCAGATTGCCATGTATCTGTGCCGCAGCCTCATCCCTAACTGCTCGCTTTCCGCTATCGGAAGTGAGATGGGAGGCAAGGATCATGCTACCGTGCTGCATTCTTGCAACATCGTGTCCGACCTTGTGAATGTCGACAGGATGTTCAAGAAATATATCTCCGATATCGAGTCATCGATAGTTTCTTCGAAGTAAATTCACCCTATAATACTTTTTCTGTATGACGTCAGAACGAGTTCTTGAAATTTTCAAGGAGATTACAACCGTACCCCGTGAATCAGGGTACGAGGCCCCTTTTACAGATTGGCTGGAAAGATGGGCTGCGAGCCATTCTTTGGCCTGCAAAAGAGATAAGATAGGAAACATCCTGATAACCAAGGAGGCTTCATCCGGCAAGGAGGGAGTTCCTACCATGGTGCTTCAGGCTCATCAGGATATGGTCTGTGAGAAGAACCATGACTGCGACCATGATTTCAGGAAGGACCCTATTCAATACGTCATCAAGGACGGATGGATGGTTGCGGAGCAGACTACATTGGGTGCCGATGACGGCATTGGAGTAGCCGCCTGTCTCGCATTGCTTGAAGACACCAGAGCTATGGGCAAATTGGAGTGTCTTTTCACGATTTCCGAGGAGACCGGAATGGATGGAGCGGAAGCTCTGGAAAAAGGCTTCTTTGACGGTAAGACCCTCATCAACCTCGATTCCGAAGATGAAGGTCAGCTTTTCATTGGCTGTGCAGGTGGTCTGAATACCAATGTGAAATTCCATGTAAACAGGGTTGCGGTAAAGAAAGACTGGAACTATGTTCACCTTGGGGTTAAGGGAGGCATTGGCGGCCACAGTGGAGACGACATCAACAAGGGCCGATGCAACGCAGTTCAGGAGCTTGCCCGTTTCCTTTACAGCGAGCTTCCTTTTGGACTCCAGCTTCTTCACATTGCGGGAGGCGGAAAACCCAATGCCATCGCAAGAGAGGCAGAGGCTGTAATTGCCGTTCCTGAGCCGAGGGAAACGATGGAGCGCTTCTCTGCATTCAATGAGTCCCTGAAAAAGGAATTCTGTGTCACCGATCCTGAAATCATAGCCGTTTCAAGAACGCAGAATTATGATTACAAGGCTATTGACAGTGAGTCTGCGAAGAACATCATAACATCTCTGTTCACAGCTCCTCATGGAGTATATGCCATGAGTCAGAGCATCAAGGATCTGGTTGAGACTTCAACCAATCTCGCTTCCGTAAGGATTCCATCCAATGGAATAATCGAGATTGTCACAAGCCAGAGAAGTTCTCTTACAAGTCAGAGAAGGATGATGGCTGCGAAGGTGAGGGCTAATTTCGAGGCTGCTGGCGCCGAGGTCAAGCACATGTATGAATATCCGGGCTGGACTCCTGACCTCAGTTCCAATATTTTGAAGGTGACTGTGGAAGCCTATCGCAGGCTTTTCAATCAGGAACCTGAGGTCAAGGCGATTCATGCCGGTCTGGAATGTGGTCTTTTCCTTGAGAAGTTCCCTGGTCTTGACATGATTTCATTCGGACCAACCCTTCGCGGAGTACATGCTCCGGGAGAAAGGCTGGAACTGGCTTCCATGGATAAATTTGTAAAGCTTCTGGAGGAGGTAGTATGCGAGTTCAGATAGCCCCTTCCGTTCTTGCCGCTGATTTCATGAATCTTGGCAAGGATATAGAAATGCTCAACAATTGTGCGGATGTCATCCATCTTGATGTAATGGATGGTACCCTGGTCCCTAATATATCTTTTGGTTTTTCTGTTATCGATCAGCTTGGAAAGATAGCCAGAATCCCGATGGATGCCCATCTTATGGTAGTACATCCGGAAAGATGGTTCGAGAATCTTAAGAAAGACGGCGTATCCATGGTGAGTTTCCATTATGAGGCTGCAGGTGAAGATACTGCAAATCATATCGAGACCATTCACTCTCTGGGAATGAAGGCCGGCGTGGCCATCAATCCTGATATGCCAGTAGAGACGCTTTTTCCTTATATCGGCAAGGCTGACTATTTTCTTGTGATGTCTGTGTTCGCTGGCTTCGGTGGACAGAAATTCATAGAGGAGTCTCTTGAAAGGGTGGCCAGACTGCGTAAGGAACTGGACGCCAGAGGATATGACAGCATCATAGAGATAGATGGCGGAATCAATGCAGGCAATATCAAGGCCGTCAAGGAGGCCGGTGCAGACCTGATAGTGGCAGGAAGCTCTGTATTCAGGGCTGAAAAGCCTGAGGAGGCAGTGTCAGCCCTCAGGGATGCATGAAAACCTTGATCCAATTCTTCTTGCAAATCTGATGTATCCGTTCGAGGGTTTCCTCGAGCGGATATTTCTTTCCGGTCAACTGATAGAGAGATACCGGGTTGGGCAGCTCTTTCGGGAACTCTTCCTCATTGATGTTCAATCCCATGCCCACAACGCTTTCCTTCACCCACTTGCCATCCAGCACGTTCTCCACAAGAATGCCACATATTTTCTTGTCTTCCACCCAGATGTCATTTGGCTGTTTCACCCAAGCATGTACACCTTCCTCCTCCAGGAATTCACATATGGTCGGCGTGGCGAAGGTGTTTATAATCTGCTCGTCACGTGCCGCAAGCATTCCGGGCTCAAATCTCAGAAGAATGGAGAAAGTAAGGTTCTTTCCAGGGGATGAGAACCAGGTGTGGTCACCCTGCCCTCGGCCTGCGGGCTGGCTTTTTGCTGCCACTATTGACAAATTGTCAAATTCCTGAAGACGGTTTTTAAGCTCTGTATTGGTAGAATTGAGGCATTCGTACCAGAATATCCCATCATTTGAAATAATTGGTTCCATTTTTGTATATTTGTATCTGCAAAATTAATAAATTCCTAGAAAATGGCTCAAAAACCAAATGGCAACAGACAGAGAAAGACAAAGATCATAAAGATAAATCTCACCTGGCTTTATATACCTCTTTTCATCGCCCTTGGCTGGATGATTTTCAGCGGATCGGGAACTGCACCTCAGAAAGTCGAATGGGCGCAGGTGGAGCAGATGATACGTGAAGGAGACGTGCGTGAGGTTGTATTTGTGCGCAACACATTCCGTGGACAGGTGGCAGTAAGGCCTGAGGCGATGGGGAAGTACAGTTCCATGTTCCCTGAAGGTCAGGCTCCAAAGTCGGCCCCTCAGTTCATTTTTCTCACTTCGGACAAATTCGATCCGGAGACTGCCTTTGCAGAGCTCAACAGCAGCGTCGAGCCTGAACGTCAGGCGAAGCTCGTGATTGAGAATGATTCCGATTTCTGGGGCAAGGCCCTCGAGATAGGTTTCCCTCTCCTCATGCTCATCTTGCTTTGGGGAATGATGTTCCGCAATATGGGCAGGCAGATGGGCGGTGGCCCTAACGGCGGAATGAACCCATTCAATGTGGGCAAGGCTAACGGAAAGCTCACTGACAAGGATAAGGTGAACGTAACCTTCAAGGATGTGGCCGGTCTTTACGGAGCAAAGGAGGAAGTTGTGGAAATTGTTGATTTCCTCAAGAACCCTAAGAAATATACCTCTCTCGGTGGAAAGATTCCAAAGGGAGCCCTACTCGTCGGCCCTCCAGGTACAGGTAAGACTCTTCTTGCCAAGGCTGTGGCAGGTGAGGCCAATGTTCCTTTCTTTAGCATCAGCGGTTCGGATTTTGTGGAAATGTTCGTAGGTGTGGGTGCGAGCCGTGTCCGTGACCTTTTTGCCCAGGCCAAGGAAAAGGCTCCATGCATCGTCTTCATAGATGAGATAGATGCGGTTGGCCGTGCAAGAGGCAAGAATGCCGGTTTCTCTTCCAATGATGAGCGCGAAAATACTCTCAATCAGCTGCTTACAGAGATGGATGGCTTTGGTTCCAACAGTGGTGTCATAGTCCTTGCCGCCACCAACAGGGCCGACATCCTTGACAAGGCGCTGATGAGGGCGGGCCGATTCGACCGTCAGATCCACGTAGAGCTCCCAGAACTCAAGGAGAGGGAGGAGATTTTCCAGGTGCATGTAAGAAACCTTAAGCTTGCCGAGGACTTCGATCTCAGTTTCATGGCCAAGCATACACCGGGCTTCTCCGGAGCAGATATCGCCAATGTCTGCAATGAGGCTGCCCTTACTGCGGCCCGCAATAATCATACGGCGATAGGAAAACAGGATTTCCTTGACGCTGTGGACCGTATAATCGGAGGCATAGAAAAGAAGGGTACCGTCATCACTGCAAAGGAGAAGCAGAGTATAGCTCATCACGAAGCCGGACACGCTGTTGTCAGTTGGCTCCTTCCAAATGCAAATCCTCTCTTCAAGGTTACACTTGTGCCTAGAGGCAGTGCTCTCGGTGCTGCATGGTATCTTCCGGAGGAACATAAGCTTCATACCAAGAGTCAGATGATGGATGAGATGTGCTCACTTATCGGAGGACGTGTTGCTGAGGAGATTCTCAACGGTGAACCGTCAACCGGTGCTCAGAACGATCTGGAAAGGCTTACGAACATGGCTTATGCCATGGTTCAGTACTATGGAATGAGTGATGAGGTAGGTCAGCTGTCATTTTATGATTCGACCGGATCCCGTGGCTATGACCTGACCAAGCCATATTCTGAGAAGACTGCAGAGCTGATTGACTCGGAGGTCAAGAAGCTTGTAAGGGAAATTCATGATAGAACCATGAGCATTCTCAAAGAGCATGAAGCAGAATGGAGACAGGTTTCTGCACTACTTATCGAAAAAGAAGTTATCTTTGCAGAAGACGTGGAAAATATTTTAGGACCAAAAGTTAAACCTGTTTCATCAGATGAAAGAACTGATAATTAGAACTCTGTCAGCAATAGTGTTTGTGGCGCTCATGGCAGGCTCCCTGCTTGTCCATCCTGTATTCTTTGCTGCCGTATTCCTTACCATAACCTTGTTCAGCCTTTCTGAATTTTACCATATTTCAATAGGAAACCTTTTCAAGTATCAGCAGGGGATCGCTCTTCTGACTACGGTTGTGTTCTTCATGACCGTATATCTTCACAGAGCATATTGCATACCTAACAAGTTCATATGGCTGGCTTTCATATGCCTGGTACTGATACATGCTTCAACCATATTCACCAGTGTGAACGAGAGAAGAGAATTCTCCAGGTATCCTAACATTTACCTTGGCCTTGCATATATATCGCTCCCATTTTCATTGGCTTCCTGCATGGTACTTAATGAAGGCGTTTTTGACGGAAGACTTCTCCTGAGCCTTTTCATCATCATCTGGATGAATGATGTCGGTGCTTATTGTCTTGGCACGCTTTTCGGTCAGAGACCTGGGGCGAAGAAGCTGGCCCCTTCTATTTCACCAAAGAAGTCTTGGTGGGGTTTCTGGAGCGGTATCTGCTCAGGTGTACTTGCATCGGTCGTTCTGAAGCTTGTGGGGATGATTTCCTTCTCCTGGGTTCATGTGGTTGTGATAGGAATACTTGTATCTGTGGCTTCTGTATGCGGAGACCTTTGTGAGAGTGTGTGGAAGAGGTATTATGGTGTCAAGGATTCAGGAAACTGCATTCCGGGACACGGAGGCATGCTTGACCGCTTTGACAGTACTATAGTAGCAATCCCTATTGCAGCAGTTTATCTTTATTGTTTTGGCTTGTTATAATGAAAATAGACAATAACTCTTACGGGACCCTTGCTCTGGTCTATGGAATCAGTGCTGCTTTGGCGGCACTTCTTTTCGTTTTTGTTAAAAGGCCTGTCATCGTTTGGCCTTCCGTTGCACTTCTTCTATGGTTCTGTCTCTGGCAGACCTTCTTCTTCCGCGTTCCACGTCGCCGATATGACTCTGATGTGGATGATGTCACATCAGTTGCTGACGGACGCGTGGTGATTATAGAAAAGGCTTTTGAGAATGAGTTCCTTAAAAGGGAGTGCATTCAGGTATCTGTGTATATGAATTTCTTCGACGTCCATGCCAATTTCTGGCCAGTCGATGGGGAGATAACATACTACAAGTATCATCCGGGTGAGCATTTCTTCGCTTTCAAGCCAAAGGCTTCTGAAGAAAACGAGCATACCTGCACCTGTATACATACTGCAGAGGGAAAAGATGTTTTCTTCAAGCAGATAGCCGGAGGTTTTGCCAGACGCATAGTCAATTATGCCAAGGTGGGAGACAAAGTCAAGGCAGGGGAGCAGTGTGGTATAATCAAGTTCGGCTCAAGAATAGATATGTTCCTTCCCCTGGATGCAGATATCAAAACTCAACTTCTTGACCTCACCCGTGCATGTGAGACCGTAATCTGCAAATTATAGCTTTATGAAATACGATATACAGTTGACGCTTCCTGAGGCATGGACCTCTGAGACAGAGAATTATATTGATGAGTCTGGATTCGAGATCACTCATCTTGCGGCCACGCTTCCTTCAGAGAAGGACAGTGAGGCCATTATCGATATTTATCTTGGTGAACTCCCGGAAGGGGAGACCGCTGAGGATCAGGCCCTTGCCAATTATGCTGAGACTGTTGGCTTCTATGATGACGACCCGGAGGATTTCAACCCTATCGTGAAGACCAAATTCAATGGCAAGAATGCATGGGGTTTCGATGCAATATGCGATGAAGACAGCCCTATGCGTTTCCTTGCTCAGGAAGTGAAGCAGGGTCAGCTTGCTGTAATCGTAATGGTGGCAAGAACAGAAGAGGGACTTGAGAAGGTCCATACTCTTGTAGAAAGAAATTTCAGAGTGAAGTAAAAAATGAGTGAAGAGCTGCATCTTGTCGTTGAACTTGCAATTATTCTCATATCTGCAGGTGTTTTCACAATCATTTCCAAGGCCCTCAAGCAACCTTTAATACTTGGATACATTGTTGCAGGTTTTCTCATCGGTCCGTCACTCGGCCTTTTTCCTCAATTTTCACAGGAATCGGTCAAGCAATGGTCTGAGATAGGTATCATATTCCTGCTGTTCTCCCTTGGTCTTGAATTCAGTTTCAAGAAACTGCTCAAAGCTGGAAGTGCGGCTATCATAACCGCTCTGCTGAACTGCGTTGGCATGTACATTCTGGGAATACTGGCCGGTCGTATGATGCATTGGGAAATGATGGAGAGCATATTCTTGGGAGGTCTCATGTCCATGTCCTCCACGACCATCATCATCAAGGCATATAACGACCTGAAACTTAAGGACGAACCATATTCCAGCCTGGTTTTCAGCATACTCGTTGTAGAAGACCTTATTGCCGTGGTTCTCATGGTGCTTCTTTCCACTGTGGCTGTATCAAACAAATTTGCAGGTGGAGAGATGATCATGGGAATAGCCAAACTGGTCTTTTTCCTGATACTATGGTTCCTTGTAGGCATTTATCTCATTCCTACGATTCTGAAGAAGGCGAAGAGATATCTTTCGGACGAGATACTTCTTCTTGTCAGCATCGGCCTCTGTTTCATGATGGTTGTCCTTGCAAACCTGGTAGGTTTCTCATCAGCTCTTGGCGCTTTTGTCATGGGTTCCATTCTCTCTGAAACCATTGAGGCAGAAAGGATTGAGAAATTGACCGTCAGCCTTAAGGACCTGTTTGGCGCTGTTTTCTTCGTGTCTGTGGGCATGATGGTAGACCCTCATGTCATTGCCAGTCACTGGGGAGTCATACTTGTGATAACCATTGTTGCCATGGTCGGGAAACTGCTGTTCTCCATTTTCGGTGTTCTCCTGTCCGGCAGGAACCTCAACACCGCGACCCATGTGGGTTTCAGTCTTGCCCAGCTTGGAGAGTTCTCTTTCATCATAGCCAATCTCGGCGTCAGTCTGGGCGTGATGAGGGAGTTCATCTACCCGATCATCATCGCTGTCTCTGTCCTTACGACATTTTTTACCCCATATATGATAAAGGCAGCGGCACCTTTCACTGCGCTGCTTAGAAATAAACTTCCTTCGGCCATTCTCAAGAGGGTGGATTTTGAGGAAAAAGAGGAAGGAGCCGGATCAAGGGCGGAACAGAGTGAGTGGAAACTGCTTCTGAAGAATTATTTCATAAGGCTTTCTCTCTATTCTGTCCTTCTCGTAGCCATTGAGTTGGGCAGCATAAACATACTTGCCGGGCTGATTCATACTCATCTTGTGATGCTTGGAGATTTTTGGGTTCGTTTCATAGCCTGCGCGATTACCATTGTGCTGATTGCTCCATTCATTTACGGACTCAACTATAACTCCCTGATTTTCCGTTCTTCTGCAAAGAAACTGATTCAGGAGAAGTCATCAAATGCCTGGCCGGTTCTGTCAATGATTGTGATACGCATCCTGTTGTCCATATCATTTGTCGTATTCCCTATACTTAACTTCTTTGAACCTAAATGGTGGATGATTCTGATAGTCGCAGCCATCGTTGCCGTTGTCATTTATATTTCCAAACGCGTTGTCAAGGGAGGTGGTTTCGAAGACAGGTTCATGGAGAATCTCAATGCCAAGGA
>JAGHUW010000170.1 GCA_018064625.1 Candidatus Cryptobacteroides equifaecalis
GAGAAGGAGGATCCTTCCGTAAGCGACAAGGTTCATGAGATGCTCGTGAAGTGGGAGCAGAACGACCCGCAGGTGCGCGCACTCTGGCAGATGATGAACGAGTGGGTGTTCGCCGGCTTCGAGCAGACGTACAAGGCCCTCGGCATCAGCTTCGACAAGACATATTACGAGCATGAGACCTACCTCCTCGGAAAGGAGCTCGTGCAGAAGGGACTGGATATGGGCGGGCTCGTACGCGACCCGGACGGCTCCGGGTGGTGCGACCTCACCGCCGACGGCCTTGACCGCAAGCTCCTGCTCCGTTCCGACGGAACATCCGTATACATCACCCAGGACCTCGGAACAGCCGAGCGCCGTTTCAGCGAGTACAAGCTCGATTCCCATGTTTACGTAGTTGGTGACGAGCAGAACTACCACTTCCAGGTGCTGAAGCTCATACTCAAGAAGCTCGGTTTCGACTGGGCCGACCAGATTTTCCACCTCAGCTACGGCATGGTGGAGCTCCCTGAGGGAAAGATGAAGTCCCGCGAGGGAACAGTGGTGGATGCCGACGACCTCATCCAGAAGATGTACGAGGAGGCGAAGGCCACTTCCGAGGAGAGCGGAAAGCTCGCAGAGATGAGCGAGGAAGAGAAGGACAGGCTCTACCACATGATAGGCCTAGGCGCCCTCAAGTATTTCATACTCAAGGTTGACCCTAAGAAGAAGATGCTCTTCAACCCTAAGGAGTCCATCGATTTCAACGGAAACACAGGACCTTTCATCCAGTATACCCATGCACGTATATGCTCCATCCTGCGAAAGGCTGCTGAGGCTGGTGTCGCCGTAGACGCTGCTGCCTCTGGTGTAGAGCTGAGCGCCAAGGAGATTCGTCTTGTGCAGATACTCAGCTCATACCCTCAGAAGGTTGCCGAGGCTGCCGCAGCATTCTCTCCTGCACTTATCGCAAACTACGCCTACGACCTTGCCAAGGAGTTCAACCAGTACTATCATGAGACACAGATCCTGAAGGAAGCAGACAAGGCTGTTCTTGCGATGAGACTTCGCCTCATCGCAACGCTTGCATCTGTTCTCAGGAAGGCTATGGGAATACTCGGCATTGAGCTCCCTGAAAGAATGTAAGGCCATGGAATTCAAGATTGCAGTACTCCCCGGTGACGGAATAGGACCGGAAGTGGTTGCCCAGGCCGTGAAGGCCGTGGACGCCGTATGTGCCCGTTTCGGACATAAGGCAAGTTACAGATATGCCGATGTGGGGGCGTGTGCCATCGACCGCTGCGGCGATGCTTTCCCTGAAGAAAGTTTCCAGACCTGCGTGGACAGCGACGCCGTCCTTTTCGGCGCGGTAGGTGACCCGAAGTATGACAACGACCCTCTTGCGAAGGTCCGCCCGGAGCAGGGACTTCTTGCCATGCGCAAGAAACTTGGCCTGTTCGCAAATCTCCGCCCTGTGGAGACCTTTTCCAAGTTGGTGCACAAGAGCCCGCTGAAAGAGGATCTCGTGGACGGAGCCGAGTTCATGTGCATTCGTGAGCTCACCGGAGGAATGTATTTCGGGCAGAAGGGAAGGCTTGACGGAGGCGATACGGCCTACGATACCAACATCTACCACAGGTATGAGGTGGAGCGTATAGTCAAGCTTGCCTTCGAGTATGCACAGAGGCGCCGCCGCCACCTGACGGTAGTGGACAAGGCCAATGTCCTCGAGTCCTCCCGCCTTTGGCGTCAGATAGCGCAGGAAATGGCTCCGTCGTATCCTGATGTTCAGGTGGACTACATGTACGTCGACAATGCTGCCATGCAGCTTATCCGCTGCCCTAAGTTCTTCGACGTAATGGTGACCGAGAACACCTTCGGAGACATACTCACAGACGAGGCCAGCTGCATCACAGGCTCAATGGGACTTCTTGCATCCGCGTCCATAGGTGAGCTCACCTCCCTGTTCGAGCCTATTCACGGATCCTATCCTCAGGCAGCGGGCAAGAATATCGCAAATCCTCTTGCCACCATTCTCTCCGCTGCCATGATGTTCGAATACGCCTTCGCTCTGATGGAGGAAGGACGCGCGATACGCGACGCAGTAGCCAGGTCGATCGAAGAGGGCTTTGTGACCGAGGATATTGCAGAGGGAGGCGCTTCTCACAGCACAAGCGAAGTCGGAGACTGGATTGCAGCCTGCATTCTGAAAAAATAAGCCGTACGGCAGTAAAAAAGTATGAGAATCCGTTGCATTGTTGACGGATTCTCATATATTTGTATTGGTAAATAAGTTTAGTATAGCTATGCCTGATCTTAGTTGGACAAATCTTGGTTTCAACCCGGTTGAAACCAACTCGATTATTGTAAGCCGCTTCAAGGATGGAGTGTGGAGCGAGCCTCAGTCTGTCAATTCTGTTGAATTCTCCATTAATTTTTTTGCTGGTTCCCTGCATTATGCATCTTCATGCTTCGAAGGTCTTAAGGCTTTCAGGGGCGCTGATGGGAAGGTGAGAATCTTCCGTCCGGAAGAGAATGCCGACCGAATGACACGCAGTGCCGATTTTCTTGCCATGCCTTCTCCGAGCAAGGCCATGTTCCTCGAGATGGTTGCCAGGGCCGTGAAGGAAAACATAGAGTTCCTTCCTCCTTACGGGTTCAATGCCTCGATGTACATACGCCCGCTTATTTTCGGCAGTTCACCTCAGCTTGGTGTAGCCACACCTGCGGAGGTTACTTTTGCCGTCATGGTCAGTCCGGTTGGTGCATACGTCGGGAAGACTTTGGTCCCTGTGTCCGCGGTACTCGTACGCAATTATGACCGTGCCGCACCTAACGGATCCGGTTCATACAAGATTTCCGCCAACTATGCTCCGTCGCTGCGTCCATACAAGATCGCTCATGAGCAGGGCTTCGGTGAGATCCTTTTCCTCGATTCCTCCACTCATAGCTGCATAGATGAGTTCGGTTCCTCGAATTTCATCGGAATCAAGGACGGTGTCTATGTGACCCCTCTGTCTTCATCCATACTTCCGTCCATCACCAACAAGAGTCTCCGCACCATTGCCGAGGACCTCGGCATCAAGGTGGAGAGAAGGCCGGTATCCGTTGAGGAACTCCAGGATTTCCAGGAGGTGGGAGCCTGCGGAACAGCCGTGGTGATTACTCCTATACATTCCATCACAGACAAGCCTGCACTTGAGAGTGAAGAGCTTACAAGGACCTATTCTTTCGGAGAGAAAGACAAGTGCGGTCATGTCCTTCATCGCATGTATGACGTGATACGTGGAATTCAGGATGGAACAGAAGAGGATATACACAACTGGTGCATGATACTGTAAAGAAATGGACAGGAACAGAGTTTATATTTTCGATACCACTCTCCGTGACGGTGAGCAGGTGCCTGGTTGTCAGCTCAATACGATTGAGAAGATACATATTGCCAGGGGACTTGAAAGATTGGGCGTGGATGTGATAGAGGCTGGATTCCCTATTTCCAGCCCGGGTGATTTCAATTCCGTCATCGAGATATCCAAGGCTGTAAGCGAGCCTGTTGTATGTGCTCTTTCAAGGGCAGTGCAGAAGGATATCGACATGGCTGCCGAGGCATTGAAATTCGCTAAAAGGCCAAGAATCCATACCGGAATCGGTACCTCTGACTCACATATCAAATATAAGTTCAACTCCACCAGAGAGGAGATCATTGAGAGGGCTGTAGCCGCTGTCAAATATGCCCGTAACCTTGTGGAGGAGGTTGAGTTCTATGCCGAGGATGCAGGACGTACGGACAACGAATATCTGGCAAAGGTCGTTCAGGCCGTGGTCAAGGCCGGTGCAAGGGTGATCAATATCCCGGACACCACCGGTTACTGCCTCCCTGAGGAATACGGCGCCAAGATCAAATATCTCATGGAGCATGTGGACGGCATCGAGGATGTGATAATCTCCACACACTGCCATAATGACCTTGGTATGGCCACAGCCAATACCATGTCCGGATTGCTCAACGGGGCAAGGCAGGTGGAGTGTACCATAAACGGAGTGGGCGAGAGGGCCGGCAATACCTCGCTTGAGGAGATTGCTATGATACTCCAGTGCCACAAGGACATAGACCTGCACACCGGAATCAATTCCAGGGACATCTATTCCATGAGCCGCAACGTGTCTTCGCTCATGCACATGCCTGTGCAGCCTAACAAGGCGGTTGTGGGAAAGAACGCCTTCGCCCATTCTTCAGGAATACATCAGGACGGCGTTCTCAAGAACATGTCCACGTACGAGATCATAGACCCTAAGGATGTGGGCATTGATGAGAATTCCATCGTACTTACCGCACGAAGCGGCAGGGCTGCGCTCAGGCACAGGATGGAGCTTCTCGGGATTACCGTTGAGGATGACAAGATAGATTCGATCTATCAGGATTTCCTCAGGATGGCGGATCAGAAGAAGGAAATCGTGGATGAGGACCTTCTCGTGCTCGCAGGTCAGGGAAATCTTCAGAAGGCTGTCAAACTCGACTATCTTCAGGTAATCTCCGGCGTGGGTGTAAGACATGTGGCCAGCATAGGTCTGGATGTGAAGGGAGAGAAGTTCGAGGCTGCAGCTACCGGTAACGGTCCTGTGGACGCAGCCATCAACGCATCGAATCAGATAATAAAGGAAAAGGTGACTATCACCGAGCTTACGATCCAGAACATTTCCCTCGGCTCTTCCGACGGCTGCCGCGTGCACATGCAGGTTGAGCATGACGGACATTATTATTATGGCTTCGGCACAAATACGGACATTGTAGCCTCCTCGCTCGAGGCTTATATTTCCTGTCTGAACAAATTCATTAGGTAGATGAAGACTTTATTGGACAAGATCTGGGATTCCCATGTGGTCAAGGTCATAGAGGAAGGCCCCCAGCAGCTTTATATCGACAGGCTCTATTGCCATGAGGTAACTTCTCCACAGGCCTTTGAAGGCCTTCGCGCAAGGGGTATAGCACCTTTCCGCCCGGAGAAGATAATCTGCATGCCGGACCATAACACTCCTACCCATGACCAGGACAAACCCATAGAGGACCCTGTTTCACGCACTCAGGTAGAGACGCTTGAGGCCAACACAAGGATGTACGGCCTCACGCATTACCCTATGAACGACCCGCGCAACGGCATCATACACGTCGTGGGTCCGGAGAGGGGACTGTCCCTTCCTGGCATGACCATAGTCTGCGGAGACTCCCATACCTCCACCCACGGGGCCGTGGGCGCAATAGCCTTCGGCATAGGAACCTCCGAGGTGGAGATGGTACTGGCGTCCCAGTGCATACTCCAGCAGAAGCCAAAGGCGATGCGCATCACCGTCGACGGCGAGCTGGGAAAGGGCGTCACCGCCAAGGATCTTGCCCTCTATCTTATGATGAAGATCAGCACCAGCGGTGCCACCGGATACTTTGTGGAGTACGCCGGAAGCGCCGTGCGCAGCCTTTCCATGGAAGGAAGGCTTACCCTCTGCAACCTTTCCATCGAGATGGGCGCCAGAGGAGGTCTTGTTGCTCCGGACGAGGTGACCTTCGAGTATCTGAAAGGCAAGCCTGACGCTCCTAAGGGGGCCGACTGGGACAAGGCAGTGGCGCGCTGGCGCAATCTGTACAGCGATGAAGACGCAGTATTCGACAAGGAACTTCGCTTTGACGCCGCAGACGTCAGCCCGATGATAACCTATGGCACCAACCCCGGCATGGGTATGCCTGTGGACAGCAGGATTCCGGCCGATGCAGATGCCGGAGCCCTGGATTACATGGGATTCGAGGCCGGACAGCAGCTTCTCGGGCATAAGGTGGACTACGTCTTCCTCGGCGCCTGCACCAACGGCAGGATCGAGGATTTCCGTGCCTTCGCCTCTGTCGCTGCGGGCCGACGCAAGGCTGACGAGGTGGTTGCATGGCTCGTTCCAGGGTCCTGGAGCGTGATGAGGCAGATTCAGGCCGAAGGTCTTGACAAGGTTCTGGAGGCCTCCGGCTTCGAGATACGTCAGCCGGGATGCTCTGCCTGCCTTGCGATGAACGAGGACAAGGTTCCGGCTGGAAAGTACTGCGTTTCCACCTCGAACAGGAACTTCGAGGGAAGGCAGGGGCCGGGCGCCCGCACCATCCTTGCAAGCCCGCTTACCGCTGCGGCCGCTGCGGTTTCCGGATGCATAGTTGACCCACGAACATTGATGTAGCCATGAAACAGAAATTCAATATCATAGAGAGCACTTGCGTTCCGCTCCCTTACGAGAATATAGATACGGACCGTATCATTCCGGCCCGCTTCCTCAAGGCGACCACCCGGGATGAGAAATTCTTTGGAGAGAATCTCTTCCATGACTGGCGCTATAAGGCTGACGGTACGCTTGACATGTCACTTGAGTTCAATGACCCAAGATACGGCGGTGAGATTCTGGTTGCAGGCAAGAACTTCGGAAACGGCTCCAGCCGTGAGCATGCCGCCTGGGCTATTGCCGGGTATGGATTCAAGGTTGTGATTTCCAGTTTCTTTGCCGATATCCACAAGAACAACGAACTCAACAACTTTGTCCTTCCTGTGGTTGTGAGCGAGGATTTCCTCTCGGAGCTCTTCTCCTGCATCAAGGCAGACCCTTCGACGAGGGTGAGGGTGGATGTTCCCGCGCAGACTGTCACCAATCTTTCAAGTGGCAGAAGCGAGCACTTCGAACTTAATGCTTACAAGAAATATTGTCTGGAAAATGCTCTGGATGATATAGATTACCTTCTTGAACAAAAAGAGCTGATTGAAGGCTACGAGAGACTTTGTGCTGATAATTGTTAATTATTTTTTGGAAATTCATAATAAAGGGCTATTATTGCACCGGATTTTAAAAAAAACCGATACAAATGGCACAAGATAACAAGAGAAGAGGGATCGTGAGCTACGAAAATATGTCTGAAGAGCTCGCTCAGGCATTTGCGGAGAAGTATCCCAATGGTTTCAATGACTATTTACCAGACCTTAACAAGTACACTAAACCAGATGGAACACCGTTCTATGCCGTAATGGTAGAGATTCCGGATGCAATCTATCTCGTCAAGATCAAAGTCAAGGTTGATGACGCCGAGGACATCGAGAAGTGGCTGGACGGAGAAGAGGAGGCAGAGACCGAGCAGGTAGCAGGAACATCCGGTTCCGCTGATGCAGGTGACGGATCACTCCCAGATGACAACATTTCACAGTACGGAGGAGATGACGATTCTTCAGACGCTTAGACAGTCGAAATTCTTATCAGACAGAAATAAAGTATTGTTGCTCAGCCTTGTAGTAGGAATCTGCTCAGGGCTGGCTGCAGTTTTACTGGACTGGGCCGTTCACAGCATAAAGGATTTTTTTGCAGGAACGGCCCATACCATCTTCCATTGGCAGTACCTCATACTTCCGGGCATAGGAATGTTCATATCCATGCTCATAGTGAAGTTTATTGTCAAGGATAACATAGGGCATGGCGTGACGAAGGTGCTTCTGGCAGTTTCCAGGAACGAGTCCAAGATCAAACCGCATAACATGTGGTCCTCCGTGCTCACTTCCTCCATCACCATCGGCTTCGGTGGATCTGTGGGAGCCGAGGCCCCTATTGTATATACCGGAGCAGCGATAGGTTCGAACATTGCAAGGCTTTTCGGCTTGTCATACAGGCAGATGACCATTCTGCTTGGTTGCGGTGCGGCATCTGCCGTTGCCGGAGCTTTCAAGGCACCTCTGGCCGGCGTCCTTTTCACCATGGAGATTCTGCTTTTCAACATTTCCATGGGATCGCTGCTGCCGCTGCTCATCTCAACGGTCTCGGCCACTGTGGTGGTGTACATTTTCGAGGGGCAGACACCTCCTTTCCTCTGTACCCTGACCCCATTCTCAATGAACAACATCCCGTATTACATCATTCTTGGTGTGATTCTGGGCTTCTGTTCATTGTACTTTACCAATACCACTCTCTGGCTTGAGGACAGGATAGGAAAGTTCAAGAACCAATACAGCCGCTGGGCCATCTGCGCCCTTGGACTCGGCCTGCTTATCTTTGTATTCCCGCCTCTGTACGGTGAAGGTTATTCATCACTTACAGCATTGCTGAGGGGAGAGGAAATCGTGATCGAGGGAGAGTCCGTACTTTCCACCTTGCTCAACACAACCTGGGGTATACCTGTATTCTTCTTCCTCGTATTCCTTTTCAAGGTCTTGGCAATGACCCTGACAAATGCCGGAGGGGGAGTGGGTGGAACATTTGGTCCTACACTTTTCTGCGGTGCCATAATGGGATTCGTTGTGGCCAGGGCCTTCACACTGGTGAATGTTTCCGTCCCTGAGCATAATTTTGTACTTGTGGGCATGGCAGCCATGATGGCGGGTGTGATGCAGGCACCTATGACCGCGATCTTCCTCATTGCGGAGATTTCCGGAGGATATGAACTGCTCATACCTCTGATCCTCACCTCGGCCATCTCTTACGGAACGGTACGTCTTTTCGACAAGTACTCAATCTATACCAAGCGTATAGCCCAGAGCGGAGACCTGCTGACCCATGATAACGATCAGGCAGTGCTGACGCTTCTGCAGACAAGGTCACTTGTCAGGGACAAGTATCCGAGGGTGTTCATCGAGGATACCCTTGGTGAGTTCGTGAGGAAAATCTCCGACAGCGATGCCGCTGTGGTTGCCGTCATAGACAACGTAGGACGTTTTCAGGGCATGATAGATATTGCCAATGTGCGCAAGTTCATAGTCAGCCAGGACAAGTATGACAGCGTGCATGTGTATAACCTCATGGAACCTACTCCGGAGTACATCTATGCGGATGAGAAGATGGAGAGTGTTGTCAATAAGTTCGACAAGACGGGTGCATGGCGTCTGCCTGTGATAGACCATGAGAGGAAGTATCTGGGATTCATTTCCAAATCCAGGATACTCATGGCTTACCGTTCAGAGATCAAGGAGATCTCTTCAGATGATTAATTCAATAGCGTTATGACAGATTTTGAAAAATTCGCAAACCTTGACAAGGGTATAAGCACCAATACACTTGATCGTTACAGGAATGCATATATCAATCCTACGGTCATAGAGGAAAGACGTCTGAATGCAACATCGATCGATGTGTTCTCACGTCTTCTCATGGATAGAATCATATTCTTGGGCGTTCCTATTGACGATGATGTTGCCAACATCATCCAGGCTCAGCTGCTTTATCTTTCCTCTGTGGATGACAAGGCGGACATCAGCATCTATCTCAATACTCCGGGCGGACAGGTGTCTTCCGGTCTCGGCATCTATGACACCATGCAGCTTGTGGCCCCGGATGTGGCTACCATCTGTACGGGCATGGCTGCTTCCATGGGCTCCGTGCTGCTTTGCGCCGGTGCTTCTGGAAAGCGCTCGGCCCTCCCTCATTCCAGGGTGATGATCCACCAGCCGCTTGGCGGCGTGCAGGGTCAGGCCTCGGATATTCTGATTGAGGCAAGGGAGATGGAGCGTTGCCGCAAGGAACTCTATGAGATCATCTCTGAGCACAGCGGACAGCCTTACGATAAGGTGTTTGCAGATGCGGACAGGAACTTCTGGATGTCATCTTCCGAGGCTCTCGAATATGGTATGATTGATTCCGTCCTGGGTAAAAGGCAGAAGTGATATGGCAAAGAAGAAAACTGCGCAGGTCCCTCAGGCTCAGGCCGTACAATTGCCGAGCCCTTCGGAGATAAAGGCCTTTCTTGACAAATATGTCATAGGCCAGGATCAGGCCAAGAAGATACTTTCGGTGGCCGTTTACAACCACTACAAGCGAATAGTAAGGGAGCCGGTGGACGGTTCCGTTGAGCTTGAGAAGTCAAATGTGGTCCTTCTTGGGGATACGGGCTGCGGCAAGACACTGCTCGTCAGGACCATAGCAAGGATGCTGGACGTGCCATGCTATATCCAGGACTGTACAAAGATAACAGAGAGCGGCTTCGTGGGCAGCGACGTGGAGGATTGCCTCGTTGGTCTGCTGCGCTCCTGCGACTACGACATAGAGCGTGCCCAGATAGGAATAGTGATGCTGGACGAGTGCGACAAGACAGCCAAGGTTCATGCCGGGCCGAACATTACACGCGACCCTTCCGGCGAGGGTGTGCAGCAGGCTCTGCTCAAGATAGTGGAGGGCGATGTTGTGGGCGTACCACCATTCGGCGGACGCAAGCATCCGGAGCAGCCTCTGCTCTACGTCGATACCACCAACATTCTTTTCATTGCCTCAGGAGCCTTCGTAGGCCTGTCGGACATAGTCGAGAAGCGTATGGGCAACAGCGGAAAGATTGGCTATGCGGACGGTACAGCCCGCGTTAAGGATAAGTCTCCGCTCCGTAACGTCACCCCTAAGGACCTCAGGGACTTTGGTATGATTCCGGAGTTTGTGGGACGTTTCCCTGTGATTGCCAACGTGGATCCGCTCGAGAAGGATGACCTGGTGACCATACTCAAGAAACCTAAGAATGCGCTTGTGAAGCAGTATACGGAGCTTCTTGCCATGGATGGCATCAAGCTCAAGTTCACTCCGGATGCCCTGTCTGCCATTGCCGAGGAGGCCCTTTCTCTCGGCACGGGTGCCAGAGGTCTGCGTGCCGTCATGGAGAAGGTCATGATGGATGTCATGTTCGAGGCTCCGGGCAGCAAAAAGAAAGAGCTTGTGATTGACGAAAAGACCGTCAAAGACAAGCTCTCTGTAGCGTAGCTCAGCAGCAGCCTATTTGCTGGTGACTGAGGCGTTGATGAATGGGATGGAACCTCCGGTGTATTCCGGGAGCTTTCCGTCCCATTTCTCTATTGCGTCCTGGCGCACGAGGAGTTCGTTTAGCGAGGCTGCTACGACTCTGTTGTAGTAGGCCTCACCGTCGCCCTGGATACGTAGGGCCTTGGCTTCTCCTTCAGCCTTGGCGATGGCAATCTTTGCTTCGGCCTCGGCCTCCTTTACCTTGTTCTCTGCCTTGAGGGCATTCTGCACAGCCTGGTTCTTGGCGTCGATAGCGTCCCTCAGGGACTGTGGAGGCATTATCTGAGTGGTGAACTCGCTAACGATGAATCCCTCGTCCAGCAGGCTTCTGTTCAGACGGTCGCGCACCTTTCTCTCGAATTCCTCGCGGTTGCTCATGAGCTGGTCTGCGGTGTACTCGTTTCCGCAGGTGCGGTATGCTTCGAAGATGCAGGTGTGGATATATCCGTCCTCTATCTCGGCGAGGGACTTTCTATACTTGACAAAGATGTCTGTAGCCCTGTCCGGGTCTATGTGGTAGGCGATTGTAGGTGCCATGTTGAAGATGGACGCATCCTTGGTCTGCACGTCGAACGCAGTGTAGGTCTTTCTCTGGATGAAGGTAGGGTATTCGTAGATGCTCTGGGTGATAGGGTTGTACCATACCCAACCCTTGCAGGTTCCCATTACACCGCCCCTGAGTTCGGGATCAGAGCTCCATTTCTTGAATCTGATACCCACGCTTCCACTGTCTATGGTGGTGCAGCAGGAAACCATCAGTATTATTGCAAATACCGTTGTGAACAGCGATATGATCGCGGATTTTGTGATTTTTGTGTTCATGGCTCTCATTATAATAATATATGCCGCTAATTTACTATTTTTCTAAAGAATTTGTCCAATCATTGTCGCTATTTTCGGAATACTTTCCTAAATTGCAATAATAAAGAAATAGACAATGGAAGCCAAAAGAGTCATTGGAATAGGGGAGATGGTGCTGGATATCGTCTTCATGGACGGGCAGTCGAAGGTGGCCGTGCCCGGAGGGTCAAGCTTCAATGCGCTGGTGTCCCTTGGACGCAGCCTGGAGGGGAAGTGCCCTGTTGAAATGGTGAGCCAGACAGGAGATGACCAGGTGTCAGGCATGATGCTGGATTTCATGCAGAGGAACTATGTGGGAAGCAGCTATCTTTCAAAAGAGAGCGGAAGGCAGTCCACGCTGTCCATGGCCATGCTCAATTCAAGGGGAGATGCCAGTTATGAGTTTTTCCGTGATGCCGATATGCCGGGTTTCAGTGCCCCTGAAATTGAATTCTCGGAACACGACATAGTGCTGTTCGGTTCATTCTTTGCCCTTGGCGAAAGTACACGTGAGGCCGCACGGCAGCTGGTCATCAAGGCAAGGGAGAAAGGTGCTCAGGTCTATTATGACATCAATTTCCGCAAAAGCCATATGGCAGACCTGGAAAGGATGCGCTCGGAGATTGAGCATAATTGCCGTCTTGCCACAGTGGTGCGCGGCTCTTCAGAAGATATTGAGCTTGTATTCGGCTTCACTGACGGACGGACTGCCTACGAGGAAAAGATGGAGGGTCTTTGCTCCAACTTCATATATACCAGGGCTGACATGCCTGCAGAGCTTTTCTGGGGCAGCGCATCCTCACATTCCGTGCATCCGGTGGCTCCGATCGAGGTTTTGAGCACCATAGGTGCAGG
>JAGHUW010000141.1 GCA_018064625.1 Candidatus Cryptobacteroides equifaecalis
TTCCTTCCCTGCTGGAGCATGTAGGAGCTGCGGGCGAGGTAATCCATCCACGGACGTGCCTCCTCGGCCCAGGTATCGTGGCGGTTGAACCACTGGCCGTAGCGTGAAAGTCCGAGCCCCGGGAAAACGTCATCCTTGGGCTGATGCACGCTGGTGTGGATCACGAACTTGTTCAGACCCTCGGCCATGGCGGCGTCGGCCACAGGCTTGAGTCTGCCCGGATGGCACTGGTAGGCAAACCAGCCGTCCCACTTGCCGGGATGTCCGTTGGTTGTGAAGGACTCGGCGGCGCACACGTTCTGGCCGTAGATATGCGCCACGGACGAAGACTCGCGCACGTCCGCCTCCGCATTGGGATAGGTGCTGTACCAGCCCGCGCGGAACCTCGCCCAGAAGGCGCTCATAGGCACGTCGGCCGTGGCCTTGACCCTCATTCCGTCTCCGCTGAAGGCTGTCCTTTCCTCATGCGACTCGTTATAGCGGACGAGGCCCAGAGGGGCGATGATCTCGTTCACGGCGTCGTAGTGGTTCTCCGCAAGCAGCTCGCCGAGGGTCTGCTTCCAGTCGAAGAGGAAGCGCTCGCTGCGGTCTGCACTTTCCACGATCTGCCCCGTCAGCACAGGCATCCACGGGCGCAGCGAATAGCCGCGTCGGCGCAGGAACTCCTGCTCCAGGGCCGGAGTCCAGGTGCACTTGGCGGACTCGTAACTGTCTATCTCGAGGCCCTGTATGCCGTGAGGGCCGAAGCGGTTGCCGCCGGCGTCGCGGTAAAGGGCGAAGTAGTTGTCATAATAGCGGCGCACGGCATCGGCATCGAGCTTGTCCACCTCGAGACCGGTAGCCTCGGGAACGGCAGGCCCGTTGGTATGGCCGATGAGGTTGTAGCCGAAGCGGAAGATCTTCCACTCCCCTTCCGGCGCGTCCCAGTCGAGCACGCCGTCCCTGAACGAGTCCGTCAGATCGAGCACACGCGCCAATGGCGTGCAGTCTGCGGTTTCCGGCGTAGGGCAGTTGTCCGTGATGCGGAAGTCCATCTTGAAGCCTGCCTTGACCACGCCGTTCACTATGCGTGCGGTGTCGGCCTCAGGCTTTTCCACGGCGATGACGTAGAGGTCGCGGTAGAAGCGGTGGCGGTCCTGATCCTCAGGATATCTGTATTCGTACTGATAGACTCCGCAGGCGCTCGGAGGCTCCGGGAGCTGCAGGCTGAGGCTGCGGCCTCCACTGACGCAGGTCTCGGACCAGACGACCTTCTTGGCGGCATCCTCCTCGCTGACCCAGGGGCCTCCGGTAAGGCTCCAGCCCGGGGAGCTTGCAATGCCCACGAACATCCCGAGGGAATCGGCCAGGTCAAGGGTGTAGCTGAAGGCTTCCTTCCATCCGTCGGACATGTAGTCGTGGCGCTGCTCCACTATGGACGGCGAGTCCATGCCGGCGTCGAAGAGGAAAAAGCCCGCGAGACCTGCGCGGTCCATCCACTCCAGGTCCTTGCGCAGACCGTCCTTTGTGATGTTGCCGTTCATCCAGTGCCACCATGTGAGAGGGCGTGCGGACTCGGGAGGGTTGCAGAAACCCTGTTCAAGTTCAGACAAGCTGCGCTTGGCGTTCTGAGCGCAGGAGGCAATCGCGAGGATGGCCAGGAGTGCCGGGAGAATCTTCTTCATTCTTTTATTCTTTGAGTGCGCCTTTGCGGGCACGGTAAAGCTGCCAGGAGTTGAATATGTTATGCCAGATGCTGTAGAAGCCTCCGGCTATTGATACGATGGGGTCCATGAAGGTGTAGCCCATCCAGATGGCAAAGACGGTGTTTTTCTGCCCCAGGGCCTGTCCCGCGGTGATGCGCTGGCCGTAAGCCGAGCCTATCATCTTGCCTGACCAGAACTGAAGTATGCAGCTGAGGGCCGACGCAAGGGCTATCCATACAAGCACCGTGGCGCTGTCCTCGTTGAGCAGGATGGCGCGGGTGCTGGTTGCGATGGCGAGCGCGAGGGAAACAGCCCAAACATGAAATGCAAGGTCGGGATAGCGCAGTATGGCCTTGTGCAGACGGGGCATGAAATATCTGATGAACCAGGCCAGAAGGCAGGGCATGATAAGCAGCGGAAAAACCTTTGCAAGTATGCGTGAGAACGCGCTGATGAAGGTGAGCCCCTCCACCGGATAGACCAGAGGTATGAAAAGCGGAACCAGTACCGCCGTAAGAAGATTTATGGCTATGGTGTATGTCACCACCCCGGCTATGTCTCCCCCGAGCTTCCCGGTGACAACGGCGCAGGCAGTGGCTGTGGGGCAGATGAGACAGAGCATGGCAGCCTCCAGAGGGATCCTTGCCTGCATATCCGGAAAGAAATGCACCAGCAGGGCCAGGAGCATGAAAAGGCTACCCTGGAAGAGCAGCAGCCAGGCCTGCCAGCGATGCGGCCTGAGGTCCTTGGGCTCTATCTTGCAGAAGGTGAGGAAGAGCATGAGGAAAAGCAGAAGAGGCTGAACCACAGCCACAATGCGCGAGAGAACCGGCCCGGCCGCATGCAGAGGCGTGGCAAAGTGATATGCAAGATAAAGGCAGGCTCCGCCGATGATTGCGATCACCAGCATCCAGTCCCTCAGAAAATTTCTCAATCTCCCCATTTCATTCAAATTACAACACAAAATTAACCAAAATTAAACGCAATTTTATTATGTTTGCAGAATATGGAAAAGAAATACACCGAGAAACTTGCGAAGTACATCATCGTACTGATTTCCCTCTGCATCATCACCGCAGTCTGCTGGTACATCAGAAAAGTGCTGGGCTACATCATCCTGGCGGCTGTGATGACCGTCCTTGCCCGCCCTTTCTTCACTCTCTACAGCAAAATCCACATCAAGAAACTGAAAATGCCGGCATGGCTTGCAACCATACTGTCCCTTGTCACCGTATTCTCTTTCTTCGCCGGCGTAGTGACCATCATCTCCCCTATCATAAGGAACATATTCACAGACATCTCCACAGCGAATCTGGACAAGGTGACTCAGAACATATCCGCTCCTCTTGCATCGTTGAATGAGTGGCTCAGCAACACCTTCACGCTGATCGGCAGCGACTTCAGACTGGAAGGATTATTCACAAGCGAAATCAAGAACTTTGTGGACATGAGCAAGGTTTCCAGCATGGTTGGCTCGGTGACATCATTTGTAGCAGACATGGGAATCATGGTGTTCTCCGTCCTGTTCATCTCCTTTTTCTTCATCATGACACCGGGACTGGTCCCGAACATCATCTCAGCCTTTGTGCCGGACAAGATGGAAGCAGAGGTACGCACTTCCCTCAAGGAGATACAGACCCTTGTCACCAGGTATTTCATAGGCATGACCATTGAGGTCCTCGGAGTCACCCTGGTCAATTTTCTCGGCCTTCTGGCAATAGCCAGGATGGGATTCCGCTACTCCCTTGGCATAGCCTTCCTTACCGGCATGCTCAATATCGTGCCTTACATAGGACCACTCATCGGCGGTGTAATAGGCATTTCTCTATCTATGGTAATCAAATATGCCTGCGCAACTTCATTCGGACTTTCCATAGGCTTCACGCCTTTCCTCCTTGTACTCATCGGCATATTCGTATTCACCCAGATGATAGACAATTACGTGTACCAGCCTGTCATATACTCCAACAGTGTGAAGGTTCACCCGCTTGAGATCTTCATCGTGTTCCTCATCGCCGGCCAGATAGGCGGAATGGTGGGCATGCTTGCAGCGATTCCTGCATATACCGTGCTCCGCGTGATTGCAAAGCATTTCCTTCAGAACATCAAACCGATAAATATTCTCACTTCCGAGCCAAAGGCTCAAGAAAGCAAATGACCATGGTAAAGCACATAATTCTCTGGACTCTCAAGGAAGACCTCACTGCAGAGCAGAAGGAAGAGGTCAAGAAAGGAATCAAGGAAGGTCTCGAGGGCCTTGCGGGCGTTGTCCCGGGACTCGTTGACATCAAGGTCAACATCTCCGGCAGGCTTGACAGTTCAAACGCAGACGTGATGCTGGACAGCACCCTTGAAAGCCCGGAAGCCCTGAAAGCCTACGCAGCACACCCGGCCCACGTGGCTGTGGCAAACACCAAGGTCCGTCCTTTCACTGCAGTACGCAGTTGCCTGGACTACGAACTTTAGCTTACTTTCCCAAGCTGCTGGAGCCTGCGCGGGACATCTCCTCGAGGTTGCCCACCTTGCGCTGACGGGTCTGCACGGACTTGCCGAAGCTCCAGGTCAGGTTCAGCAGGACCTTCTGTCCATAGTATTTCTGCGCTATGCTTGATGAGGCCCCGGAACCGGTCTCGTCAATGATGTCTATGTCATTGGTGCCGGACCTGAATATATCATCGAGGCTGAGGGTAATGTTCATCCTGTTGTCAAGGCAGCTCTTCTTCAAGGCAAGATTGGAAGTCACTCTCGGGTGAATCATGTAGTTGGCCATCTGCATACGTGACTGGTAATTGGCATCTATTTCCAGTTTCCAGTCCTTTGGGAAGAGGAAAGACAGGGCCGTGTATGCCTGACCGCCAAGACTGCTTGATCTGAACGAGGTCCTGGCACTTGCAGAGTTCAGGTAA
>JAGHUW010000073.1 GCA_018064625.1 Candidatus Cryptobacteroides equifaecalis
CGCATGAGCCCAGCAGCCAAGAAGCAGCTTGCCCTCCATTCCTTCAAAGTGCTCATATACGACATACCCGTCACTCTGGATGGCACCCTTGAAGTCCTTTAGCAGACCCATTGCCACGCGGGTGCTCCGGGATCCCTGTTCATAAAAGAAGAACCTGTCTCCCGTCACTACGTTCACCACGCTCCATACATACCCTTTCACCGCCCGGTGTTTCTCATTGTCAATGACCGGCAGGGTGCTTTCGTCAACTTGCACATAGTCACAGGCAAGGACATGTGCCTTGAGCAGGTCGTACAGCGGCTTCACTTTTCCTACTACGGCTTTGAACCAGTCGTTGATAGTAGAGGCACTGATAGTGACACCCAGTTCCTTGTAGGTCTCTATGACTCTGTAGAACGGAAGGTGGTAGTGATATTTGCTGATGATTATGTCTGCCAGCAGCGAAGCGTCTGCCATGCATTTGTGAAGTGCGGAGCATGGAAGAGGGGCAACCTGGAAGGCCTGGCGCTCTGGATTCTCTATCTGCAGATTGCTCCTGAGCACATACTTGTGACGGATGATGCGGCGGACATACATCTTGCGGGGAACGAGGACGAGGGTCTCAGTTACCTCGGGAGGCATTTCGGTGTAGTCATCCCTGTTGTCAAGTTCAGGATGGATATGCTCCTCTCTGACCTCAAGATTGCCGGTGTCGATCGGTTTGCGGACCTTGCGTTCATGCTCTGCCACATGTATAGCCTTTTCCTGTTCAGCCGCAGCCCTTGCGACCTCCTTGTCGAGACGTGCCTGCTCTTCGGGATCCATCTCCTGCTCGAACAGGCTGCCGGTGAGTTCCTCCGGCTTTTCAGGAAGGCGAGTCCTTTCAGTCTTCTGACCGAAGAGCATCTGGGTGTACCTTGCGAGCGTCCTCTGTGCGGCGAGAAGCTTATCCTGAAGCTCGGAGTTTTCTCCTCTGAGCTTTGCATTCTCGGCCTCCAGGGCCTCCATCCTTTTCTGTTCTTCGGCAGTCATTTTACCCGTTCTTTCTATATGTAAATTTACGAAAAAACAGGTTTATATGCAACTCCAGAGGCGTTTTTCTGTGATATATTTCACTGATTTTCAGATTGTTTTCCCTCCAATAAGGAGGCTTCCATCTGAACATCACGGAGTACTTTCAGACGCTGCAACCGGCGTCTCGGATCATCAATGATTCCCTGTATGGTATCCACCAGCTTGTGCCATTCGAAAGGGCTTATGCTCGGGTCTCCATCTTGGACGCGCTCCACCAGATGCATGCACCCGTGGTCAAGGCGCTTGTTGTATATGACCAGACCGCCTGGTTCGTATCGCAGCAGCTTCATCATATTGTTCGACGAGTTGACAAACACAAACACATCACCGCTGTACAGGTTCTGGCCCATGTGGTTGTTCACGATTCCGCTCAGCATGTTGAAGTTCTTTCT
Organism: Candidatus Cryptobacteroides equifaecalis; assembly: GCA_018064625.1. Taxonomy (GTDB): domain Bacteria; phylum Bacteroidota; class Bacteroidia; order Bacteroidales; family UBA932; genus Cryptobacteroides; species Cryptobacteroides equifaecalis. The sequence goes on from JAGHUW010000073.1 coordinate 1,446, forward strand.
CATGTCGGTCGGCTTCGTGTAGAGCCAGAACCTTGTCCCATCTCCAAGACTGAACATGGCTACAGACTTTTCAGGATTGTATGGACCATGGCTGGAGTCAATCCTCCCTGGATGCGCATGTCGGTTCCGCCAACCGTACGGAGTTCAATACTCATCCAGTTCTCTCCGGCAATCTCGGCCTTGGATTTGCCTCTTGATGAAGGGACGGATGCGGAACTGGATGCTGCCATTGCAGCAGGCATGCCGGCTCCCGATACCGGGATGAACCCATCCGGAACATCAGGCTTGTCATACTTGCGCTTCCACCAGAAGTACTGGTGATTTGGAATACCCTTCTCTTGCAGAAGGCTCTTGAGGGAAATGCCCCTCTCGTGAATCTCTCTTTGGATTTCTTCGATCTGTTCTCGTGTAAGCATAATCTTAGTTGTGTTAGTCACACAAAGTTAGATGTCACTTATACGAATCGAAATATGTATTTCTTCGGATGCTTAC
>JAGHUW010000115.1 GCA_018064625.1 Candidatus Cryptobacteroides equifaecalis
TTCAGGAACATCCACGACCTCACCCATGAGAATCCTGATGCCAACACCACAGGTTTCGAGGTGGAGAATGGAATGGCCTACAGGCTTTACGCAAATTTCCCTAACCTGTGCCTTCAGGTCAGCGATTCCAAGGCCAAATATGTAGAGGCCCCTTGCTGGTACAAGGGAATAACATATTCCGATGAGGCCCGCCGCGGTTTCGAATGCGCCGAGGACCTCGTCGTACCGGGATCATTCAGCCTGAAGATGCGCGAGGGCGGAAGCTTCGTCTTCTCTGCATCCCTGCAGCAGGAGGACCCTTCTGAGTTCAAGAGGAAGTTTACCTCTGCTGTGAAGGGGAAGGGCAGTGCCAACGATTACAAAGGCCAGCTTGCACGCTGCGCCAACAGGCTCATCACAGACCACAACGGAAGAAAGAAGATCAACGCGGGTTTTTCATGGATGTACACCGGACTCCTGCGCGAGACTCTCATCGCCCTTCCTGGTCTCACCCTTTATGGCCTGAATGACCCTAAGCAGTTCGAGGAGATACTCGACAATCTCATTGCAGACGAGCAGGAAAGACTTTTCCGCCGCACCACACAGATAGAGGCCCCTCTCTACATGACCGTGGCTCTGCAGAAGTACATCGCTTTCGGCGCAGACGAAAAGGCTGTATGGAACAAATACAAGGTGATACTCACCGGCATACTTGACAGCTACTTCATCCCTGGCGAGAGAAAGGAAGTGGTCATGCACCCTAACGGGCTGCTTTGGGCCCAGATGGACGGAGTTGCCCTCACATGGATGAACGCATATATCGACGGACGCGCCGTTACGGAGCGTGCGGGCTATCAGGTGGAGACCAATGCTCTCTGGTACAACGCCGTCTGCTTTGCTCTCGAAATGGAGAAGAAGTATGGTACAAAGAAGAGCAAGTTCATGGAACACTGGACTGCGGTCCGTGACCTTGTAAAGGAAAATTACGAGAAGGTATTCTGGAATGCTCAGAGAGGCTGCCTTGCGGATTACGTGGACAACAGCGGACAGCACATGGATATCCGCCCTAACCAGCTTTATGCGATTTGGGTGGATTATTCTCCTGTTTCAGAGGAACTTGCACCATCCATCCTCAGGGTTATTGACAACGAACTCGTGACCTCTCGCGGAATCAGGACACTCTCTCCTAGAGACGGTAATTACAAGCATCTCTATGACGGGACACAGGTTGAAAGGGATCTTGCCTATCATAACGGAAGTACACGTCCTTTCCTTCTTGAACCATACGTGGAGACGGCCTTTCGCGTGAAGGGACCATCTTTCTGGAAGAGGGCCGAGTGGCTGGTGGAGGGCTTCTATGAGGACCTCAGCAAGCATGGAGTAGGAGCATTCTCCGAACTATATGATGCCGACCCACCTCATGAGCCGCATGGAGCTATCTCTTCAGCCCTCAGTACGGCTGGACTGCTCGCGGTTGAATATGCATTGGAAAAGAATAAGGAGGCATAGCAATGAGAGTTCTTATGTTTGGATGGGAGTTCCCTCCGCACATTGCCGGAGGACTCGGAACAGCCTGCAAGGGTATAGTTGAAGGCCTGGCAGCCAATGGAGTGGAGACACTCTTCGTGATGCCTAACGCAAGCGGGGATGAAGACCAGTCATGCACACGCATCCTGAATGCCAGCGATGTGGCTGTGGAAAACGTGAGTAGTACCGTTGATGAGTTCCTTGACAAGGTCAAGTTCATCAACGTGGATTCCAATATCGTTCCTTACGTTGACCCGGATGAATATTTCGAGGCCATCGAGAGGATGAAGAAGGAGAAGAAGACCACGACCACAATCGGTTTTGGCCAGAAGTTCAAGTTCTCCGGAAAATACGGCGCCAACCTCATGGAGGAGGTGAGCCGCTACGCACAGGTGGGCGGAACCATCGCGATGGAGCATATCGACGAGTTCGATGTGATCCATGCGCATGACTGGCTTACATATCTCGCAGGAATCGCCGCAAAGGAACTTACAGGCAAGCCGCTTGTCGTACATGTCCACGCGACTTCATACGACCGTGGATCGGACGATATGGTGGATACCAGGGTCCTCGCCATAGAGACCCGTGGAATGCAGGCCGCAGACCGCGTGGTTACTGTGAGTGACCTTACAAGAAATATCGTCATCAACAGATATCACATCGACCCTGCAAAGGTTGTGACTGTGCACAATGCGGTCGATTTCAGCGGAAGGGAGAATCTTACCGTCGAGAGGGGAGTGAAGGACAAGGTTGTCACCTTCCTCGGACGAATCACCTTCCAGAAGGGTCCTGAGTACTTCATCGAAGCTGCGGCCAAGGTTCTCAAGAGAACAAAGAACGTGCGCTTCGTCATGGCCGGCAGCGGAGATATGATGAACCGCGCCATCAGCCAGGTTGCAAGACTCGGAATTGCGGACAGATTCCATTTCACGGGTTTCCTCCGCGGACAGGATGTACAGAAGATGTTCGCCCTGTCAGATGTCTACATCATGCCGTCGGTATCAGAGCCTTTCGGTATTTCCCCACTTGAGGCCATGCGTTCCAACGTGCCATCGATCATCTCTCACCAGTCAGGTGCGGCCGAGGTGCTCAAATATGCACTCAAGGTCGATTTCTGGGATGTCGATGCGCTTGCTGATGATATTTACGCATTGCTCCAGTACCCTGTGCTCGCCGAGTTCGCGACGAAGCAGGGATTTGATGAAGTCAACGAGCTCAAATGGAATGGCGCTTGTGCCAAGCTCAAGAAAGTTTATGAATCTTTAGTATAGAAACGATATGAAGAAATCCGTATGCCTGTATTTCCAGGTAAATCAACCTACAGGACTCCGTCTTTACAGATTTTTCGACATTGGCAAGGACTCACATTATTACGATGACTATGCCAACAGGACAGCAGTGAAGAAAGCAGCCCAGAACTGCTATCTTCCTATGAACGAGATCATTCTGGATGCAATCAAGAAGACCAAGGGCAAGTTCAAGGTGGCTTTCTCCATATCTGGAAGCACACTTGAACTTCTTGACCGCTATGCTCCGGAGGTCATAGAGAGCTTCCGCGCCCTCGCCCAGACCGGCAGCGTGGAATTCCTCTGCGAGACCTACTACAACTCCCTCGCATCAGTTGGACCTGAGTCTGAGTTCAAGCTCCAGGTCATGAAGCACAAGGAGGCTGTGAAAGCGTTCTTCGGTGTGGAGCCTGTAACATTCCGCAACACCGAGCTCATCTATTCGGACTCTATCGGAGCCCAGCTCTATGAGATGGGATTCAAGACCATACTTGCTGAGGGTGCACGTCACATCCTCGGCTGGAAGAGCGCAAACTACGTATATAACAACGACCTCAAGGAGGCACAGAAGGTCCTCTTCAGAAACTACTCGCTCAGCGATGACCTTTCATTCCGCTTCTCGGACAGGAACTGGTCAGAGTGGCCTCTCACTGCAGAGAAGTACACCAACTGGCTTGAGAGCGCTGAGGGAGATGTTCTCAACATCTTCATGGATTATGAGAACCTCGGTTCACATCAGGGAGCCGAGACAGGTATCCTCGAATTCATGAAGGACCTCCCTGCAGAGGTCCTCGGACGCAAGACCCTTGACTTCCAGACTCCTTCAGAGATTGCGAAGAAGCATGCTTCCGTCGGCGAGATCTCAGTTCCTCAGCCTACATCATGGGCCGATGAGGAAAGGGACCTTACCGCATGGCTTGGAAATGAGCTTCAGCAGGAAGCCTTCAATAAAGTGTATGCCCTTCAGGAGAAACTCTCCATTCTTGACGATGCTGCACTCTGGGCAGACTACGGCCACCTTCAGGAGAGTCAGAACTTCTATTATATGTCCACCAAATTCTTCACCACAGGACAGGTGGAGAGAAAGGACAGCCCGTACAATACCCCTTACGAGGCATTCATCAACTTCATGAATGTACTCAGTGACTTTAACATTAGAGTAAACAACGCAATAGCAGAAAAGTAAAATTTATGGTTAGAAACGAAATTGATACCCCATCGTGGAAGAGCGTGATGGTTACACGCCATCTTCCGGAGGCCCTTTCAGGTCTCGAGACTCTGTGTAAGAATCTCTGGTGGTGCTGGAATGACAATGCAAAATCACTTTTCAAGACCATCGATGCAGATCTGTGGCACAAGTCAGGCCACAACCCGATGGAGATTCTTGACAAGGTGAGCCTCAAGAAATACAATGCCCTCGCGCAGGACAAGAACTTCCTCAAGCAGCTCGATGCAGTTATGGAGGAGTTCAATGCCTATATGGCAAAGAAGGCTGAAAGGGTAGACCCTTCAGTTGCATATTTCTGTATGGAGTATGGTCTTGACTCATCTCTCAAGATCTATTCCGGTGGCCTTGGAATCCTTGCTGGTGACTACCTCAAGGAGACCTCGGACATGAACGTGAACCTCGTGGCAGTAGGTCTGCTCTACCGTTACGGCTACTTCACACAGAAGCTCACTCCACAGGGTAATCAGGTGGCAGTGTATGAACCTCAGGACTTCTTCAAGATTCCTGCAGAGCCTGTAATCAATGCAGACGGCAGCTGGAAGATCATCAAGCTCCCTATGCCTGGACGTGAGCTCAGCGCACGCATCTGGAAGGTGGCTGTGGGCCGCACAGACCTCTATCTCCTCGATACTGACTTTGAAGACAACATCCCTGAGGATCGTCAGGTTACACACCAGCTTTATGGTGGCGACCTTGAGAACCGTATGAAGCAGGAGGTTCTCCTCGGTATCGGCGGTGTCCGCGCTCTCCGTGAGCTCGGTCTCAGCCCTACGATCTATCATTACAATGAGGGACACGCTGCATTCGCAGGTCTCGAGAGACTCCGCGAGTACATCGATGCTGGCAAGTCATACGGTGAGGCAATGGAGCTCGTGAGGGCTTCCGGCCTGTTCACCACCCACACACCTGTCCCTGCAGGACACGACTCATTCGACAACGACCTCGTAGGCCGTTACCTCGGATACTATCCTCAGCTTCTCAAGCTTGACTGGAGAGGCCTCATGGCACTCGGAAAGCTCAACCCGGACAATGACGGCGAGAGATTCTCCATGAGCATACTCGCAGCAAACATGTCACAGAACGTCAACGGTGTATCCATGCTTCACGGCAAGGTGAGCCAGGATATCTTCGCTGACATGTACCCTGGATATCTCCCTGAGGAGCTCTATATCAGCTATGTAACCAACGGTGTTCACTATCACACATGGGGTTCCAAGAGGATGAAGGCCCTTCAGGCAAAGGTGTTCGGAGAGGAGTTCAAGACAAGCCACTACGACAAGTCATGCTTCGACGGAATCTACAATGTTGCCGACAAGGATATCTGGGAGGTTCGCGGACACGTGAAGAGAGAGCTCATCAAGGCTGTGAAGGAGAGACTTTCAGACCCTCAGATGAATGCTCACTACAAGCCTTCACAGGTTGTGACCATCAACGAGACACTCCGTCCGGACGTACTCACCATCGGTTTCGCACGCCGCTTTGCAACATACAAGAGAGCGACCCTGCTCTTCAGCGACCTTGACAGACTCGATGCCATCGTGAACAACCCTGAGCGTCCTGTTCAGTTCCTCTTCGCCGGAAAGGCTCACCCTGCAGACACAATGGGTCAGGAACTCATCAAGCAGATCGTTGAGATTTCAAAGCAGGATCGTTTCCTCGGAAAAATCGTTTTCGTTCCGGGTTATGACATTACCCTCGCCAAGAGACTTACCCAGGGTGTGGATGTATGGCTCAACAACCCTACACGTCCGCTCGAGGCATCAGGTACTTCAGGAGAGAAGGCTGCCATGAACGGTGTTATGCACTTCTCTGTCCTTGATGGATGGTGGGTAGAGGGCTACAAGGAAGGTACCGGCTGGGCACTTCCTCTTGAGAGCACCTACGACGACAACAACTATCAGAACGAGCTTGACTCGGCTACAATCTACGCAACCATCGAGAACGAGATTGCTCCGGCATACTACAACACAGACCCTAAGACAGGCCTGTCTTCAGAGTGGATAGGTTATGTGAAGAACACCATCGCCAAGGTTGCGAGCGAGTTCACTACAAACCGCATGCTCACAGACTACTGCAACCAGTACTATGTGCCTCAGTTCAACCGCTACCAGATGCTCGCCGCAGACAACGGAAAGGTTGCTGCCGAAATTGCAGAGTGGAAGAGACAGCTTCTTGCTGAGTGGAACAACATGAGGATCGTATCCTATACACAGCCTGATGCATCATACGTTCTTGCTGAGGACAATGTGATGAAGAGCAGCGTCAAGATCGACCTTGGCCGTATCAAGCCTGAGGATATAGGTGTGGAGATGATCTTCACCACCACAGACCGCAAGGGCAAGGCCCATATCCAGGAGGTATTCTCATACGACCTCGTGTCCGTTGAGAATGGCATCGCTACATTCGAGACATCCGTTCTTCCTGAGAGGACAGGTATGTACCAGGTAGGTACACGTATCTACCCTAAGCATCCTCTCCTGCCTCACAGACAGGATCTCGCAGTCGTTAAATGGCTGTAGTATCGACAGGATTTTTTGATGGTGTCCACCTCGGACACCGCAGAGTGATAGAGACTCTCGTCCGAACCGCCGAAAGGCTTAAGGAGGAGAGTCTCGTACTCACTTTTTGGCCGCATCCGAGGATAGTCCTTCAGAAGGATGCAGATAACCTCAGGTTGTTGTCTTCCCTGGAGGAGAAAAAGGAGATGCTGCTTTCACTCGGCGTGGACAGGGTGGAGGTCATACCTTTCTCCCGCGAGTTCGCATCCATGGACGCGCAGACCTATTTGAAGGCTCTTGTCCGCGGTGTCTATGGGGCATCCTCGCTGGTGCTCGGCTACGACAATACTCTCGGCTCGGATATGCTTGGGCCTGAGGAAGTGAAGGCACTTGCCGGCAGCATGGGCATGGATTGCACCATAGTGCCCCCTTTCGGAGACATTTCGTCCACCAGGATACGCAGGACACTGCAGGATTGTGACGTTCAGGCTGCGGCGGCCATGCTGGGATACAATTATTCCATTACCGGAACCATAGTTTCCGGCAAGAGGCTGGGACGCACCATAGGTTTCCCAACGGCCAATATCCATTCCAACAATCCGCTGAAGATTGTCCCGGGCCGTGGGGTATATGTCACCGATGTCGAGATAGGTGGAAGCCACTATCATGGCATGACCAATGTGGGGGACATAGTGGAGACCCATATTCTGGGTTTCAATGAGGATATTTACGGAATGGAGATGAGACTGGAGTTTTTGTCCTTTCTCAGGGAGATGAAATCTTTCGGCGGACTTGATGAACTTAAGTCTCAGCTGGAGGTGGATAAAGAAAATATTTTGTTATCTTTACAAGTATAATGGAAAGACAGGACATATTTTTCTTTGTCATCATGTTAGTTTCCATCGGGGCGTCGATACTGCGTTCCGTGCAGAAAAAGAATGAGACAAAGGGTCCCTCCGTCGATACCGTCAAACCGGAAATGATGGAGGAAGGGGATATTGTGCCCCCGGCTTCGGAGAAGGCTATTGTCCGCCTCCCGGAAGAAGGTATGCCCGTTGTCCATGACACTGCCGCTTCAAGGGCCGGGCAGTGGAGAAAGACGGATCACAGGCCTGAGCCTGAACCTGTCGTTGAGGAAAAAAGGGAGAGACACCCTGTGGCCCTGGACAAGGAGAAGCTCATTATCTATTCAGAGATAATGAAGCCTAAGTTCGATGAATAGTCACAAGTATATAAATAAGTTTACATATGGCAGAAGTACATTATATGAGCCAGGAAGGCCTGGACAATATGAAGAAGGAGCTCGCTGATGCTCTTGCTCAGCGTCCCGTCATTGCCGCAGCCATAGCTGAGGCGAGGGAGAAGGGCGACCTTTCAGAGAATGCGGAGTATGAGTCCGCCAGAGAGGCGCAGGGCCTCCTCGAATTGAAGATAGCCAATCTCCAGAATACACTTGCAAATGCCAAGGTTCTCGATTCATCGATGCTCAGCACGGACAAGGTGCAGATGCTCAACAAGGTGAAGGTGGAGAACATGAGCGCGAAGAAAGTGATGGAGTTTACATTGGTAGGTGAGACCGAGGCTGATTTTGCCAAGGGCAAGCTCGCTGCTACCACCCCTATAGGCAAGGCTCTCATGGGCCATGCCGTTGGTGATGTAGTTGAGGCAAAGGTGCCTTCAGGGGTACTCAAGTTCAAAATCCTTGAAATCTCTTTCTAGATGCCAACCATTTTCACTAAGATAGCGAAGGGGGAGATCCCTTCCTATAAGGTGGCTGAGAGTGAGGACTATTATGCTTTCCTTGATATCAGCCCGCTGGCTTTGGGCCACACTCTTGTGATTCCGAAGAAAGTTGAGGATGATTATATCTTCAATCTTGATGAAAAAACGTATGAGGGCCTCTGGGCCTTTGCGCGCAAGGTTGCAGTTGCTCTCAAGGCTGCCGTGCCTTGCAGGAGGGTGGGGGTTGCCGTGCTCGGCATGGAGGTCCCGCATACCCATATCCATCTGGTACCTCTCCAGACGGAGGGAGACCTCGATTTCAGGAAGGAGAAACCAAGTTTCACTGCAGAGCAGATGGCGCAGACCGCTGCTTCAATTCTTTCAGAATATGAAAAATTATAAGATATTTTTGTTTGCTGCAGCACTCATGGGCATATGCTCATGTGCTGAGAAAGCCCGTGTGAAGGGTGTTGTGGAGGGCGTTGACAAGAAGCAGGTAGTCGTGCGCCAGCTTGACGTGAATGTTTACAAGACCATCGACACTGTGAAGACAGGGGCTGACGGCTCCTTCTCATTCAGTGTGCCGGTGGCAAAGGGCCAGCCTGAGTTCATCTACCTTTTCTACGGGGACAAGCGTGTGGCTGCCCTTCTGCTCGAGACGGGTGAGACTGCCGTTGTTAAGGCGGATACCCTTGGAAACTATGAGGTTTCAGGTTCAGAGGGTTCAGTGAAGCTGGCTGAGGTCGACAAGGCTTATTCGAAGTTCCTTTCAGACCTCATCGCTCTTGAGAATGACCCGACAGCTGCTAAAAAGCTGTATGTAAAGCACTACCGTGAGGATGTGAAGTATGTGATGTCAAACTCCAAGTCCATGAGCGTTGTTCCTGTGCTCTTCGAGACAGTGGGCCAGATGCCTGTATTCTCACAGTCTACTGATGCGATCTTCTTCCGCAATGTGGCCGATTCCCTCAAGACCGTATATCCTCAGTCCAAGTACGTCGCAGCTCTTGAGAAGGAGGCTGAAAGAAGGGTGAACGGAATGGCTTTCAGCAACAGGCTCGTGAATGCCGAACAGCTGGGATACATTGACCTGAATCTCCCTGACATGAGCGGAAAGCGCAGGGCTCTCAGCTCCGTGGATTCGAAGGTAATCCTTCTCCATTTCTGGGATTCGTCCGATCCGGCTCAGACCATGCTCAACATCGAAGGTCTCAAGCCTGTCTATGATGAGTTCCACTCAAAGGGTCTGGAGATCTACTCGGTCTGCATAGACAGCGACAAGGCGGCATGGGGCAGCGTCGTTACCTCCCAGAATCTTCCTTGGATCAACGTGAATGACGGCAAGGGAGTATACAGTCCGGCTTTGAGCATCTACAATATCGCAGCTGTGCCAACGACCCTCATGATTTGCAACGGTGAACTTGTTACGGATAGGAACATCAAGGGTTCAGACGCTCTCAGAAGAGAACTTGCAAGCCGTTTAAAATAGATTTTTCTTAGAGACAGTCGCAACAAACTGTTTAAGATAGAAAGGTTCGAAATACGCAGTATTCTCGAACCTTTTTTCGTCGTAGGCCTTCTGAGCAAGATGGGCCATGGCCTCTGCCCAAGGGCAGGTCTGGACAAAAAGCGGGTTGCCCTGTGAGAGGACCTCGGAACATTTTGCGGCTCCGTCCCCTATGAAAAGGACTCGGCCCTCGGCCCTTTCCTTGAGGAAGGACTCTGAATCTATCACCATGGGGCTTATTTCGCTGCTGCGGACAAATTCCCCGTCCTCCCCGCAACGGTAGACTGCGGTGTATACCTCCATCCTTCTGGCGTCTATCATGGGGATGATGGTCCTGCATCCTTCCGGTACCAGGCTTTCCTCGACGGCCTGCTGTACGAGTATGTCAAGTGTGCACACGCTGATGAGTGGCAGGCCTGCGGAAAAGCAGAGACCCTTTGCCGTGGATACGCCCACTCTCAGTCCGGTGTAGGAACCCGGGCCTGAACTTACCGCAACGGCGTCGCAGTCCTTTACCGTGAGCCCTGTGTCGTCCAGCATCTGCTTGATGAAAGGTGCTGTCATTGCTGCCTGCGAGCGCTGTTCGCTGCTCTTCTTCTTGCTCACTACCTTGCCGTCCACCAGCAGTGCGGTGGTGCAGAGTGCGGTCGATGTTTCTATCAGGATTATCTTAGACATGGGAGAAAAGGGCTTTCAGGTATGGGAATACTCCGCTTGCCAGTTTTTTCAGTCCCATATAGACGCTTGCATTTGCAAGCTTGTCTGCCGGGACAAGGTGTATCGCGTTGTTTATGCTGTCGAACAGCATTATGAGAAGGCCAAGTATCAGCGCTGTCTTCAAAAGGGAGAGAAGCAGCCCCAGGATGGCGTTGATCCAGCCCAGCATCGCGATTTTCACAACCCTTGTGATCAGCTGCCCTATCCAGTAGAGCAGCAGTATGGTCAGTACGACGATTATGATGTAGACGATGATGTTGAGTATCTTCGAGTCCATCTGCAGGTACTGCTGCAGCCATAAGCAGGCTCTTGAGGAAAAGCGTGACGCAAGCCAAGCTCCGGCCACTATTGACACTATTGAAAGTGCCTCTGAAACAAAGCCTTTGCTGATACCCTGGACTATGCCGGGGACGAAGCAAATAATCAGTATGATATCAAGAATTCCCATTTGTTTTGAAACGCGGAATTTGTTAAATTTGCGAGATAATTTTTTATATGCAAAAATAGGCAAAAAATATGACTTTCAAAGTTTATAAGGGACTTGATCTGGTATCTGTGGGCAATGAAGTGCTGGACAGATGGAGAAAGATGGACGCTTTCAACAAATCGCTGGAACTCCGCGAGGGGGCGCCTGAATTCATTTTCTTTGAGGGACCTCCTTCTGCCAACGGCATGCCGGGCATACATCACGTGATGGCAAGGTCCATCAAGGACGCCATCTGCCGCTACAAGACTCAGACGGGATATAAGGTGCGCCGCCGTGCAGGCTGGGACACCCATGGACTTCCTGTGGAACTTGGTGTGGAGAAGAAGCTCGGCATCACCAAGGCAGACATAGGCACGAAGGTCAGCATAGCCGAATACAATGACACCTGCCGCAAGGAGGTGATGAAATACACGAAAGAGTGGGTCAACATGACCGAGCGCGTGGGTTACTGGGTGGATATGAACGACCCTTACATAACCTACGACAACCGCTACATAGAGACCCTCTGGTGGCTGCTTAAGAAGATATATGACAAGGGACTGCTCTACAAGGGCTACACCATCCAGCCGTATTCACCTACGGACGGAACCGGCCTCAGCTCCCATGAACTCAACCAGCCTGGCTGCTACAAGGATGTGACGGACACCACCGTCACCGCACAGTTCCAGGTGGAGGGGGAGGACAATCTCTTCTTCCTCGCGTGGACCACAACCCCTTGGACCCTTCCTTCGAACACCGCCCTCTGCGTAGGCCCGAACATCGACTACGTGAAGGTTAAGTCCACCAACCCTTACACAGGCGCCCCTGCAACCTACATCGTCGCAAAGGCTCTCGTGGGAGCGTGGTTCAACGACAAGATTCCGTTCGAGGTCCTGCCGGGCGAGATGAAGGGCTCCGAGCTCGTGGGCATGCGCTACAGGCAGCTCATCCCTTGGTTCAAGCCAGTGGAGGGAGACGCCTTCCGCGTGATCAGCGGAGACTACGTCACGACCGAAGACGGTACCGGCATAGTGCACATCGCGCCTACCTTCGGTGCGGATGACAAGAAGGTTGCGAACAACTTCGGTATACCGGGCATCATGCCTGTGGACAAGGACGGCAACCCTCAGGCCCAGGTGGACCGCCAGGGACGCTTCTGCCGCCTCGAGGACCTCAGCCCGGAGTATGTTGCCAAGTTCGTCGACCCATCTTATTCAGAGTTTGCGGGGTGCTACGTCAAGAAGGGCTACAAGGGCTACTTCGAGCACAACGAGGACCCTCAGGAGCCTACTCTCGACGTCGATATCTGCATGATGCTCAAGGCCGACGGCCGCGCGTTCAAGATTCAGAAGCACGTGCACAGCTACCCTCACAGCTGGCGCACGGACCTTCCTGTGCTCTACTATCCTCTTGACTCATGGTTCATAAAGGCCAGCGCCGTCAAGGACGATATGGTTGCGCTCAACCGTCAGATCACATGGAAGCCGGAGTCCACAGGAACGGGACGCTTCGGCGTCTGGCTTGAGAATATCCAGGACTGGAACCTCAGCCGCAGCCGCTTCTGGGGCACACCTCTGCCCATCTGGCGTACCGAGGATGCGAAGGAGGAGATCTGCATCGGCAGCGTCAAGGAGCTTTACGCAGAGATAGAGAAGTCTGTCGCTGCAGGCTTCATGACGGAGAACCCTCTCTGCAAGGCAGGCTTCGACCCTGAGGACATGAGCCTTGCGAACTACGAGAAGATAGACCTCCACAGGCCGCACGTGGACAACATCGTCCTCGTCAGCCCGGAAGGAAAGAAGATGTTCAGGGAGAGCGACCTCATCGACGTATGGTTCGATTCAGGTGCCATGCCTTTCGCCCAGACGGGTCTTCGCGGCATCGACAGCCCTGACTTCGGCTGCACCGCAGACTTCATCGCCGAGGGCGTCGACCAGACCCGCGGATGGTTCTATACCCTCCACGCGATCCATACCATGGTCAGCGGCACCCCTGCCTTCAAGCGTGTGATCTCCAACGGTCTCGTGCTTGACAAGGACGGCAACAAGATGAGCAAGCGCCTCGGCAACGCCGTGGATCCGTTCGCCGAGCTGGACAAGTTCGGTGCCGACCCGCTCCGCTGGTACATGCTTACCAACGCCCAGCCTTGGGACAACCTCCGCTTCGATGAGGCCGGAGTTGATGAGATACGCCGCAAGTTCTTCGGAACCCTTTACAATACATATTCGTTCTTCGCCCTCTACGCGAACGTCGACGGCTTCGACGCTTCCCAGGAGGCGGTGCCTTACGCACAGCGTCCGGAGATCGACCGCTGGATCATCTCCCTTCTCAATACCCTTGTGAAGGAGGTCCGCGCCGCTTACGAGGACTACGACATCACCCTTGCGGGCCGACTCATACAGAACTTCGTCTGCGACCACGTTTCCAACTGGTACGTGCGTCTCAACCGCAAGCGCTTCTGGGGAGGCGGTCTCACAGCGGACAAACTCGCTGCATATCAGACACTTCACGAGGTTTTGACAAAGGTGGCCGTGCTGTCGGCCCCTATCGCGCCTTTCTATATGGACCAGCTCTGGCAGGACCTCACCATGGCGGGAGACGGTGCAAGCGTGCACTTCGAGCTCATGCCTGAGTGCTGCTCCGAGCTTGTGGACAGCGACCTTGAAGAGCGCATGGAGCTTGCCCAGAAGGCTACTTCTCTCGTGCTCGCACTCCGCCGCAAGGTGAACATCAAGGTTCGTCAGCCGCTCTCCAAGCTCGTGATCCCTGTGATCTCCGAGAAACTGCGCGCTCAGCTCGAGGCGGTGAAGGACATCATCCTCACTGAGGTCAACGTGAAGGAGGCCGAGTTCCTTTCAGATACGACGGGCATCATCACCAAGAAGATCAAGCCTAACTTCAGGACTCTCGGTAAGAAGTACGGAGCCCAGATGAAGGCCATTGCAGGCGCCTTTGCCCAGTTTGACCAGCAGACAATTTCCGCCATCCAGGCTGCGGGTACGTACGCTATGGAGATCGCCGGGGTTCAGGTAGTCCTTGAGCCGGCAGATTATGAGATTTCATCAGAGGATATGCCTGGTTGGCTCGTTTCAAGCGAGGGACAGCTTACCATCGCCCTTGACATCGAGGTTTCGGATGAGCTTCGCAGCGAGGGTGTTGCCCGCGAACTTGTGAACCGTATACAGAACATACGTAAGGACAGCGGATTTGATGTTACAGATAAGGTTGACGTGACAATCTTCGCCCCTTCGGATATTTATGAGGGCATTGATGCTTCACTGAAATCTTTCGGTGATTATCTTGCTGCCCAGACTCTTGCAACCTGTGTGTCACTTGCACGCATGGAGGATGCAACTGCAGACAGTGTGGATGTGGAGTGGGATGAGACAAACATAAGAATCAGAGTAACCAGAAAATAAGACTATAGATTATGTCAGAGGTTAAAATGCGCTATTCAGACGAGGAACTCGCTGAATTCAAGACTATCATCGAGGACATGCTTGCAAAAGCCAAGGCTGAATACAACACTCTCCGCAATGTTGTTATGCACAATGGCACAAACGACATTGAGGACACATCACCATCTTTCAAGACCGTTGAGGATGATGGTGCAAATCAGCTTTCCAAGGAGTCTGCAAGCCAGATGGCCCAGAGACAGTACAAGTTTATCCAGAACCTTGAGGCCGCTCTCGTAAGGATTGAGAACAAGACCTACGGCGTCTGCCGTGTTACAGGAAAGCTCATTCCTAAGGAGAGGCTTCGTCTTGTCCCTCATGCAACCCTCACCGTTGAGGCGAAGGAAATGCTTAACAAGTAGGGAAGGATGAAAGGGAAAAAGGGCTATTGGCTTTTACTGTTTGGAGTTGCGCTTGTTGTCATTGATCAGGTCATAAAAGTCCTGGTCAAGACGAACATGTGCCTTGGCGATCAGATTTTCGTCATAGGACAGTGGTTCAGGCTGTGCTTCGTTGAGAATGAGGGAATGGCGTTCGGAATGGCATTCGGCGGAAAGGTGGGCAAGTTCCTGCTCTCCTTCCTGCGCGTGTGCCTGAGCGGAGGACTCATCTGGTGGATAGGCCGTCTGAGCCGCAAGCCGGGGGTCCCTACCGGCGTCCTCATAGGCCTCACGGCCATCACGGCTGGGGCCGTGGGCAATATAATCGACTGCCTGTTCTACGGCATGATCTGGGATTACGCTCCGTTCATGTTCGGCAAGGTGGTGGACATGTTCTATTTCCCTATAATAAGAGACGGGGCCAAGGTCTATTTCTTCAGCCCCGTATTCAACTTCGCGGACAGTTGCGTCACCGTCGGCGCCTTCTATCTCGTTCTCTTCGAGTGGAAGTTCTTCTCCAAGTAAGTCACTAACCTTGACTTGACATCCTGTTCCGCTACTGGGAGGAAACACTACTCATTGTAGCAGAAATGTAAGCCTTTTCCCGGGTCACAGCATACCCCCACAGAGGACTCTGTAGACATGGGTACTGTGACCCGAGCTATCTGTAGACCATGTCGGGTCACAGTGGGATGCTACAGAAGCGCGTCAGACAGGGTATGCTGTGACCCGGAAACATTTATCTCAGAATGGTACGACCCGAGGGTCCGGATTGAAAAAAATATTTGCATTGCAACTAATATTTAGTTACATATGCAATTAGTATGGAACAAAAGAGAAATTAGTAGAGCGATTTAAAATAATCCCATAGGATTTTACATTTGATGAATTGGAACGATTGTTGTCAAGACCTATGCGCTCAGACAAGTAATGGATGAATTGAAAAATAAGGAGTTGATCTGAATACTTTAAGTTATAAAGGTTTTATGGGTACAGTCAATTTTTCTGAAAAAGACAGTGTTTTTTTTGGAAAGATTGAAGGAATAGATGGACTGGTCAATCTTGAAGGCGAAAGTGTCACTGAGTTGGTAAACGCTTTTCACGATGCCAATCCCGAACTGGGGTATTATCTCACAACAATTGGCAATAAAGTTCGGAGATAGATACAGTTTGCCATAGTTTCGCTATTTTTACACGGCTATTTTGCAATTTATGAAAAGAATAACATTGCTATTTTGTTTCTTGACTTTTTCAATGATAGCCCTGGGAGCTGATATTGTCCGCTTTTGGGAGCAGTATTCAGATGCAGAGAAGTACCATATCATTGAATCAGGGGCGATAGAGGCGTCCATAGTCGGAATATACGATGATTCCTTTGAGATTGGCGATAATGAAGAAACATTCAAAATCCTGGATTATTTGAGCGAGTATAAATATGGGATTCATACCGATGGGATTGTGGATGCTTTTTATATCCACTGTTTCTCAATAATTCTCAGAAAGGCGGACGGGGCGTTATCCGAGGTCATGGGAGATTATTGCATGCGTATTATCAAGAAGTCTTCAAATTATGCTATTTTGTATCTGAGGGCCCATGAAGAGATCAAAGATGCATTCGTAATGCACATAGGTTTTGAAGTTTACTGTTCTGATAATCAGGACCGTATTTATGAGAATTTGAGGGAATGTTTGAAACTTAATCCTTCATTTGCAGAAGAATTTGTAACCGCAGTCAAAAACTGGGTTCGAAAATGAGCATGACTCTTATTGGACCATTTTTAGGGGCGCAACAAGATTTTTAGTGTTTATTGGTATTTTGTACAAAATGTGCGTGCTACCCCGTTATACACGACGCCTAAACTCCGGTAATTACATTGTCGATGCGAATGCGGAAACCGTCTACACGAAGATTCCGACTATCCACTTTATAATCAGGTAGGCCATTGCAATCACAAAGGCAACAATCAGGATGACCAGTCCTATCACGAAGGTGGTCAGCAAGCTGGCGCCAAGGGAATTGAGCAGTAACAATGCCGCGATAACAGCAAGACTGGAAATGAAGAACAAGCCGAAGCCTTCGGCGAAATACAGCCATACGCTGGAGTATTGCCTGTCGATGGCATTCTTCGACTTGTCGATAAACTTGATTCTCAGCACAACAAGCGCACCAAGAAGAATCAATGTCTGTACGAACGCCAGCATACCGTAGAAGTTCCAGTCAGGATTGTTGGTCCGTATGGCCCATGACATCACTGGATTGAGCTTGGAGTAGAAGTTGAAGAACACCGGAGTGACAATCACTACATACAGCCAAAATGCAGTACTCACGCCTGCGGAATATATTCTGTCGAGCTTGAGAGCTGCCTTGCCCCTGAGGGCGTTGATCTTATCTATGTCGCCGCCGGCAGTCTTCGCCTGGTCGAGCATATTGAGAGCGGAGGCGCTAGATCCTCTCTTGATGCGTTTCTCAGCCATGCTGACAAGGTCGGCGGACCATTCGTCTATGGGACTGTTCCCTTCATGATGGAAGACTCCGTTGCAGATTATGCCCTTGTAGATGCCTCCGTCATATTCATATTCCACATAGGTAGCCACGACGCTATTCACCTTGGCTTCCTGAAAGAGTATCTTGCCGTCGTCAGTATTTGCTTTGGCCACAAGCTTGGACAGTGATGAACTGCAACGGACCTCCTCTGGATATAGTTCGATGCCGGCAAGGGACTTATTGCGGATGCTGAAGTCTGTTGAATCGTACGCAAGCTCCCCGTTCTCGGCGAATTCACGCACCCTGCTGTCGCAGATAAAGCGTCTTAGAGTTTCCTGACTGAGCGTCCTGTTGACAATATACCGGAACTCGTTCTTTCCCTCACCTTCGCAGATCTTGCAAACAAGGTGGCCCTTGCCGGAGCAGGTTTTGCAGATTATGTAGCCGGAAGAGCAGTCCGGGCAAGTAACATAACCACGACCGTCGCAGGTCCTGCACTTCTTTGTCCCTGTGCCACCGCAGGATTTGCAGCGCCAGTGACCTCTGCCGGAGCAGGCAGAGCAGGGCATCTCTTTCTTCACCCATTCGTATCCTCCGACCTCTTTCTTCAGGGAGAAATCCCAATGCGTTTTCCACACGCTGACATTCTCGATGACTCTACCGGTGCCGTTGCACTTGGAGCAGTACTGCTCTCCCTTTCCATGGCAGGAAGGGCAGTTTTCCTTGCCGTCACCGCCGCAGGAACTGCAGCGTAGGTGCAGATAGTCGCCGTGACACCTGGGGCAGAGGTCTTTGCCCTTGCCGTGACAGGTGTAACAGTTATTGCGACCGGTGCCATTGCAGCTGGTGCACTTTTCTACGTGAGCGGAACCATTGACATCCACGATGGAATTCTTGTCGATGAAGTCTTCCGGGAGCTTAAGGTTAAAGCCCCATTGGTCCACTTCAGAAAGACTGAAGTACTTGCGCGGAGAGATTGTCCAGCCCTTGTATGGACGGTATATCTCCTTCTTGCCGCGATCCTCATACTGTGTCCTGACGGAGCACTCTCGGATCTGGCAGTCATCGTTGACGGTGATTTTGACGTCGTTGCCGTAGTCTTCGAATGGATGCTGGGAAGTCCGGCGTGAATACGCGTTGATCGCTTTTCTGATATCCGGTATTTTCATAAGGCTAGTCATTATGGAAGAATGCATATACCACCTTGCCAAGCACTATCAGAACAAAGGCGATCAACATTACGGTGCAATATATCGTGAGTCCGGGATTATATATTTCGGACTTGCTTTCCTTGACAGTGGCGAAAGCCCCCTTAACCTTTTCCATTGACTTGGTCTCTGTGGATAGGCTCAATGCCTCCTTATAGTCGGCCAAAAGGGCCTTGGGCTTTATCTGGCTTACAACATTGAAGGTAATCTTGCAACCTTTGGTACCATAGGCTTCCCTGAATGAGCAGGAGTCCACCCTGGTGCGCATCTCTTCCCTTTTGGCAGGATCGGAAACTTGGAGGGACTTTTTGCTCCCGCATCCGATAACAGCCAGAACGAGGAGAAG
>JAGHUW010000067.1 GCA_018064625.1 Candidatus Cryptobacteroides equifaecalis
GGGTCGAGGGTTCCGGCGTGCCCGACCTTGAGGTTTTTCTTGCCGAAATGGCGTATGGCGGCATACTTCACCTTCCGGATCACGTCAGCCGAGGTCCAGCGGTAAGGTTTGTCTATGGGGAGTATGATGCCCTGAGGGTAGTCCTCTATGTTATTCGACAGGAATCTTGTCGATGCGTCTTTGATGTCTGCCACCTTCAAAATCGTTTTCCAACCACTCCTTTACCATACCCACTGCCATCCTGTAGCTTACAAAGCGTGCAGGCATCACAAGCACGTTGGCGTTGTTGTGCTGCTTCACGAGAGCTGCCACAGCATGGTTCCAGGCAAGTCCCGCACGTATTCCCTTATGATGATTGAGGGTCATCGCCATACCGTTACCGGTGCCGCAGATGGCTATGCCGAGCTGGCACTCCCCTGCCTCGATGGCCGCTGCCATAGGATGGGCGAAATCACAATAGTCGCAACTCTCGGCGCTGTCCGTACCGAAATTGGCAACTTCATATCCCTTTGAAAGAAGATAACTTATAATTTTGGTCCTGTACTCAAGGCCTGCATGATCACTGCAAATACCTATTTTCATGGTTCGAAATTTTGTATACCATACAAATATAATAAATGTCCCCGAGAATATGCATTCCCGGGGACAAATAACCACAGAGGGTATTTACACTACTTTGAATGGAATTCTATTTTGTAGAAGCGCAGACCGTTTCCTGTTGGATAAATTATGATATGAACTATGGTATCAATTATTTTGCAGGATCGTATGATACAGAGTAGATACGAAGTGCACCTGTAACGTAGAGTTTCTGCTCTCCGGCAGCTACGGTAAATGTAGCAGTAGCAGGATCGCCGTTTGAAGGAACATTACAGTTTATTGAAACCTGCTCTAAAGCACCGTCTGTTTTAATTACAACGTTGCGGTCTCCTTCAGGTTTGCTACCTGTACCGGAAGCTGATACAGTAACTGTACCGGCTGCAGGTGCTGTAAATGTGAACACACCGTTGCCGTCAGCCCTGCCGTCCTGGGTAACCTGGATGCACTTGTTGGTCCAGCGGCTCTTGCTTGCAGAGTAATTCAGACCGTCGATGGTGATATTCCATGTACCGGTGATATCCTTGCCGGGGTCGCCCATCTTAGCAAGCTCTGTCTGCCAGTCCTCGGAAGCGAATACCCATGACTTGCTTACAGGTGCAGGACCAGGAGCGCCGCCAGGAACGAACTCGAATCCGTAGATATTTATACCGTTCACAGGATATGTGACTGTATAATCACCGGCGGTGACATCGGCTGAAAGTACAGGGTAAACCTTCTGAGGGTCAGCCTCACCAGGTACGGTAACATTGGTAATAGCCTCGCTCTCAAGGAGAACATGATTGATAAGCTCAGTGCTTCCGGTAACCACGATGCTGCGGTCTGTTGCCGAGTTGGAACCGGTACGCGCATAAACCTTGAGGGTTCCGCTTGCACCTTCAGCGATGGTGATGGTCATGCTGCTGTTGGAACCGCTCTTGCCGCCTGTCTTGAGACGTGTGGTGAAGCCAAGCTGCTCCGCAGCTGTTCCGAAGTAAGCCTTGTTCTCATCAATAGCCATCTTTCCGCCTCCATTGTTGATGGTGAGTTTGATGCTGCCGTCCTCGACAGATGCAGGCACAGCTCCCACAAACTCATTGAAGATAATCTTTCCCGCAACTCCGCCAGGGGTAGGCTGAGGCTTAGGGGTTACGGTGAACGATACCACACCGGCATCGGAAGACTTGCGGAGCATGTCATCCTTTGCAGGGAGGGCTGTCACGAGTACACTGTGCTCCTGATCGGCTGCAAGACCTGCGGTCTTCACAACATACTCGGTCTCCTTGACCTCAACCGGAGTGGATTCGCCTACCTGCACCTTATAAGAAGCTGCATTCTCGATAGCCTTCCAGCTTACAGTCACCTCTTCGCCCTGCTTAACGCTCTTGGCACTTGCCTCAGGAGCCGGGGTTTCGAGTTTGGTATTCACTACAGGTGCGGTCTCAGCATTCCACTGAAGGGCTGTAATCCTTACAGGGGCTGTAGGAAGAATATGGATGAGAGTCTCCTCTCCGCTCACGATGTCCGGGAAGATGACCTGCTTGAGCTGCTCGCCTGCCGCTACGGCAGCAACGGACTTGCTCTCAACGGCGAAGATGACACTTGCAGGAACTTCAGCGATGTTCTCTGTTGTAATGATGACAGAGCCGGCCTCCTTGACCTTGATGCTCATCGCATTGGCAGAAGGGGTTCCATCGCCCTTGACAACAGCTGCGCCGCTGATGTTGATGCCGCCATCCACAAAGTAGATAGGATTATCGTACTGAACATAAAAGCGTATGCCGTCACGTACCATGTCCTTGTCTGCGGCCTTCTTGAAAATCTTGCCGTCTGCAAAGTTCCAGGTCTTGACTGCTGTGGTGACGTTGAGGGTAAGATCCTCAGGCTCCTCCACGTAAGGGACAAACCAGCGTGTATCACCTATCACATTCTTTATAACAGAAGCCTCGGTAACGTTGAAGATGAGGTCTGCAGAGCTTTGGCAAGGGTCCTTGACGAGCTTGACACCATTCTCTGCAAGAACGACCTCCTCGCTCATGTCTGCGCGTGCAGCGGAGTCGTCAAGTTTCGCAGAGGTAAAGAACTGATCGACGCAGTTATATACGTAGTTCTTGCTGAACGCAGGAACGACGCAAGCCGTATTTCCACCCACGAGCCAGCAGTTGTTGTTCAGGAAGAGGTTCTTGCGGACAACGAACTTGGCAGGGGCAGACTTCACGGCGAAAATACCCTGAACATTGCTTCCACCGATGACGAGACTTCCTCCGTTGTAGCACAGGTTGTTGAAGGTACAGTTCTCGACCGTGATCTCGCCGAAGGTCTGGTTTGCATCCACACGCAGGAAGGTACGTGTACCCTCGTTGAAGGTGGAGTTGCGGAGGATAAGCTTGGCTACCTCACCGGCCTTGCGGATGTCGATATTGTCTCCTCCGCTGCCGAGGCAGTCGTCGAAACGGAATCCTTCGAAGAGAATCTGTCCGGTCACCTTGCCTCCGGTGTTGTCATAGTACATACCGCGCTGATAGCCCGAGGCGTCAACGTTCACGAACTCGATCTTGCTGAACTCGGCGGCTGCGGATACGGTGAAGAGGTGCGTGCATATCGCCATGGCTCCCTCGCCCTTGTCATTTGCAGGAACTTCGGCACCAGAGAATGCCACATCCTCTACGTGAAGTGAGCTAAGGCCGGCCTGACTTGTGAATCGGCCGGAAACCTGAGGCTTCTCACCTGCTGAAGAGGACTCGCCAAGGAGAACGAAGTCTCCTGTGACCTTCATCTCTCCCATCACGTATGGCTCCTCGGTATTGTTCACGATGATCTTGGTTGCACCGTCCTTGAGAGCCTGCTTGAATGCTGCGGTATCTGCAACGGTTGTGAAGCTGCCGTCTGTGAGAGGGCGGGTCCATACAACCACGCTGCCTCGGTCCGCACTGCGGTAATGCACCGAGAGTGTGTACTGTGTAGAAGGCTCGAGTCCCGTGACTGTAATTCCCTCGCCCGGAGCCGTTACAGGGAACTCGAATTCCTCACCCTTGGCAGGGGTCACGAGAATATGGGTGATCTCCGTGTCTCCGTAAGGGAGGTACCACGCAAGGGAGATTGCATCAGTCATGCGCTCAACGACCTGAGGGTCCACTGAGGACTTGATTGCATATGTCTTGATACCCTTGTTCTCACCAGTCTTGCTGTCTGTGAAAACAGCCCAGTTGGATGGCTGAAGTTTGCCCTCAGCGTCAACACCGCGGACACGGTAATAGTAAGTCATGTCCGGAAGGAGTTTCACAAGAAGAGGAAGCTCGTCCACAGCGACGTTGAATTTCTGGCACTCGCCGGTCAGCTCAGGGTCAGCATAGACCTCGAGTTCGAAGCCGGTGGCACCCTTCGCATGGTTCCAGTCGAGTTTGAGGACGTCACCTGCCGCGGTAGCCTCTCCCTGAAGACCAGTAGGAGTGAGCACACGGGTGAAATCGACCGTGGTTACCTCAATCTCCGGATTTTTGCAGGAATTGATGGATACTGCGGAAAGCAGCATGGCACCTGCAAGGCATATTGTAGAAAGAATCTTTTTCATACCGTCATTCTCTATTTGTCGTAACCGTAATCATTCTTCAGGTAGCCCTGTGCATTGTCGATCACAGTCTTAGGAATAGGCCACCACATGTGTGTATCAGGGTTGAAACCTGCCTTCGCAAGAGACTCGACTCTCTTTGTGACGGAATCATTCTCCTTGAAGTATTCAGCGGAAGCAAGCTCCCAGCCATCCACTCCAACGAAGGTATCCTTGTCGCAGAGCTCACCCGGCTGAAGTCCGTACATGGTGAACTCACCGTTGCTGCCGTGCTTGAACCAGAGGGCAGGACCGTGAGAAGAATACTCGCCCTCGAGTCTGGCCATCTTGACAATCTCCATCTTGGCATCGAGGATGCTTGAGCCGAGTTCATTCCAACGGATGAGATCCTGCTTGCGGAGCATCTCTCCAACGAACTCGAGTGCACGCTCTTCCTTGATAGCCTGGAAGAAGGCAGCCTTGTCGGAGGTATTGATACCCTCCATTGCAGTGAACTTGTCTCCCTTGAAGGCACGTATGCGAACCTCCCTGAAGTACTCTACTGCAGATGCCCTGTGTTCTCCACCGAGTTCATTTGCGACCTCGGCAGCCATGAGAAGGATGTCCGAGTAGCGCATGTAAACAGGTTTGATACCGTCGTCGTTACCACCGGTGTAAGGGACGCGCTGCATCCACTCGAAGCGGAACTTGCCGAAGTACCAGTTCATCTCGCCAGCCGGAATCTTGTGTGCTGTATTGTCCCATTTCCAGTTCACGCAGCTCACGTCGCGGCGCTGGTCTCCCTCCTTGTACTTGTAGTAAAGGAAAGGTGTAGGGCCCACGGAACCTCCTCTTGTATCAGGATACATTCCTCCAGCCTCAGACCTGACTGCGTAGGTATAATTCCAACGTCCGCGGGAATCGCTGAACGGAATCGAGAAGATTATCTCCTTTCCGTATGTAAGGTCCATGTTGTTGAAATCTCTCCAGAGCTGCTCGTAATCCGAGTAGAGGGAGAAACCGCCCTTTCTGATGGCGTCCTGAAGATAGCCGAGAACCTTAGGGTAGAGAGGTGCCTTGCTGAGGCTCTGGCGTGTAGAGAGACGTACCGTACCCTCGTCGCCGGTACCGGTCTTGCCGTCGTCCGGACGGAGAGAATAACCGGAGGCCATGAGTGCGAGACGTGCGTAGAGACCTTCTGCGAACACCTTGCCCACGCGGTCTGTCTTTGCAGGAACCACACCGTCAAGCAGGCCGATAGCCTCTTCGAGGTCTGCAAGAAGCTGCTCGTAGAGGTCGTCACGCTCAGCCTTGTTGATGTATGCAGTCTCTGTTGTGACAGGCTCGAAGCGGGCTGGAACCTCGCCGTAAGCCTTGATGAGCTCTGTATAAAGGAAGGCACGGGCCACGAGAGCCTCGCCGAGAAGCGGCTTCATGTCATCGGTCATGTATTTGCGAAGACCGCGGATCACGACGTTAGCCCTCTCGAGTCCCTCCATGATCTTGGAGTATGGACCGTTGTCGAGGTTCATGTTGCTGTTGACAGGACTGCAGTCGTATGCCGCCCAGTCGAGGTTCCTTCCATCATAGTTGGTGGAACCGTAGCACTCGATATCTGTGTTGAAACCGTACCAAGGGAGATAACGTCCACGGTGGGAGTTGGTCTCTCCGAGACACTGGTAGATACCGAAAATATTGTACTCTGCAAGAGTATAGTTGGAGAACACGACTGACTCATCGAAAGCGGACGGAGTCTGCTGGGTGAGGTCCACGTCAACCTTGATGTCGCAGGATGTGAAGTTGAAAGCCATTGCAACTAATCCTGCCGAGCAAATTATTCTGTTGATTGTTTTCATGATTGCCATTGTATTAAGGATTAGAATGTAATGTTGAGACCACCTACTACACCCACGCTCTTAGGATATGCCGAATAGTCCACGCCCGGGGTAAGAGGGGTCGAACGGCGGGTATCCACCTCAGGGTCGTAACCTGTATATCTTGTGAGGCAGAAGAGGTTGGTTCCGGTTGCGTAGATGCGGAGCTTCTGGCAGTGGAACTTCTGTGTCACCTTCTCAGGAAGAGTGTATCCGAGGGTCACTGTTCCGAGGCGGAGGAAGCTGCCGTCCTCTACAGCCCAGCTGGAGAAGATTGCGTTTCCTACTGCAGGAGACCACATGCTTACGCCTGAGTTCATTGCGTTGAGCTTGTCTGCGTCGTTCACGAGTTCACCCGTCTTCCAGTCGATGTTTGTCCATCTCTTTTCAGGAGACATCGAGCTGAGAAGGTTGCGGCGGCTGTACTTGCGCGATGAGCTGAATTCCACCTTGTTGGCATTGTAGATCTTGTTTCCGAAAACGAAGTTGAAGTTTGCGGAGAAGTCGAATCCGTATGCATTGGCATTGATGTAGAAACCACCTGTTCCCACAGGCACTGCATTGCCGATGACTGTCTTGTCCGGCTTGCCGTCTCCGTCAAGGTCCTTGAACTTAGGTGCACCCGGGCGCATGTAGCTTGTACCCACGATTGTAGAGCAGTCGACAACTCCCTGGTTGAGGTTCCATACCTTCTTCTCAGGGTCGAATGTGAAGTCTGAAGTGGTGTACATGCCGTCACTGATATAACCGTACATGTTTCCGAGAGGTTGGCCAGGCTCCACGAGGTAGTCTGTACCCACCTCTGTGGAAGCCCAAAGTGACTGAGACTCGATGCGGCTGAGACCGCCGAGGGTCTTCACTGTATTCTTGTTGAGGGACACGTTACCGCCGATGGTGAGTCCGGCGTTCTTGGCCTCGATGAGCACTGCGCTGAGTGTGACCTCAATACCCTTGTTGTTCACAACACCCATGTTCCTGTACTGATAGTCATAACCTGTACCTGTCGTAGGGAACTGGATGAGAAGGTCGCGGGTATCATTGTAGTATGCCTCCACGCTACCGTTGAGACGTGTGTGGAAGAGGCTGAAGTCGAGACCCACGTTGTGGGAGATTGTTGTCTCCCATGTGAGGTTCTCGTTAGGCATGATGGTCTTTCCGTCAACCTTTGTCGTTGACCAGTAGGTGCCTCCCTGAGAGATCCAGGTTGATGTATTGGCCTGGAAGAGCATCGATGACACACCTGAAGGGATGTTGTTGTTACCCGCGGTACCGTAGGTATAACGCAGCTTGAGGTTGTCCAGCCAGCGCTTGCTTCCGGACATGAACTCCTCGTTGGAGATTGTCCATGAAACGGCTGCCGAAGGGAAGAAGCCCCACTGATTGCCCTTGCCGAACTTCGAAGAACCGTCGGAACGTACGGTTGCGCTCACTGAGTAGCGGCTGTCGTAGCTGTAGTTCGCGCGTCCGAAGAAGGAAACGAGCAGATCGTTAGGGTTGTAGTAGTTGTTGGATGAGATGGAAGTACCTGAAGCCATGAAGTTCCATGCCTTCTCGGCATCGAAGAATGAAGGAAGTCCCTCGACTGTGGTCTTGTAGACATTGCTTCTGGTGAAGATGGTCTCCTGACCGAGGAGAAGGTCAAGGCTGTGCTTGCTGTATGTATCGAACACCTTCTCGAAGTTGTAGCTGAGAGTGTTGGTGTTGCGGAGTTTCTGACGGTTGAGGTCAGAATACATCGTTGCAGGCTGGTTCTTGATTGTGGCGCTGTTTCCTACATAGTAGGTTGTGAGGCCGTAGAAGTTGTTGTCCTTCTGGTTGTATGTGTCGAGACCGCCCTCCACGCGGAGATTGAGGTTCTCGATGATCTTCCAGGTAACGCCTGCGTTGAAGGTCCAATTGTCGCGCACGCGCTTCTTGTCGTTGTCTGCGATGGACTTGAGAGGCGGAGCGTTGTCTCCGTAATCCTCTTCCAGATCCGAGTCTGAAGCAGCTCCGGTCACAGGGATAGGAGTGTACTGGACAGCATGCTTGAGACGTGCGGATGTACCGGAGCTTGAACCTGCATCATTGATGGAGTTCGAACCTGCACCGCGTACGGCAGTGTTGGAATACCTCACATTGAAGTCGATGGTGAGAGGCTTGATAGGCTTGAACTGGGTCTTGAGGGCAAGGTTGTGACGGGCATAGTTGGACCCTGTCATGATTGCGTTGTCCTTGAGGAAGTTGTATGAGGCTGTCCACTTCACCTTGTCAGAGCCTCCTGTGACGCTCACGTTGTGGTTGGTGTTGAAACCTGTGTTTCCGAAGATCTGACCCACCCAGTCATTGGTCTTGAGACCCTTGTACTGGTCAATGTCGGCAAAGGAACCGAACATAGGCTCGTAGGTCTCAGCCACTTTGTTGCGGATGGACTCAATCTCATACTGGGTCCTCACGAAGTCGTATGAGTCCATGACTGTGATCGCACTCTTGTTGGCGATGGTCTTTACACCTGCGTAGCCGTTGTATGAAATGCTCACCTTTCCGTCAGATCCGCTCTTTGTGGTCACGAGGACTACGCCGTTCGCACCACGGGAACCGTAGATTGCGGTAGAGAAGGCATCCTTGAGGATATCGATGCTCTGGATATCGGCTGAAGGGATATCGGAAATACTCTCCACAGGGAAACCGTCCACAATATAAAGAGGGGATGAATCCTGGGTGATGGAGCCTGTACCGCGGACACGGATCTTGACGTCTGCGTCAGGGTCGCCCTCGGTGGTTGTTACCTGCACACCGGCCATCTTACCTGTGAGGGCCTCCGTAACGGAAGCCACAGGGGTGGCGGTCAGGGTCTTGTTGTCTACCGATGAAACGGATCCGAGGAGGTCACGCCTCTTGACGGTCGCATAACCGATGACTACGGTCTCATCGAGGAAGTTGGTATCCTCGAACATGTCCAAATTGATTGTTGTCTCGTTTCCGATGACAATCTCCTCAGTGCGCATACCGATGCATGAGAAGACGAGCGTCTTGCCCTTGGCGTTCTGGATGTCGATGGAATAATCTCCATCCATACCGGTAGAGACTCCCTGTGTAGTGCCTTTGACCATGACGGCAACTCCCGGAAGCGGGAAGCCCTCAACATCCTTCACTACACCCTTGATAGTCTGTGCCTGAGCCGCGATTGAGGCTGCAAGAAAGACCACGAGGAGAGAAATCTTCATATAAAGATTTTTCATACTGGTTTTGATGTTAGTTAATGTAATTGGTTGTTAATTTTGGCGTATGCACAATATTCAGCGCACAAAAATGAGTAATATTTTTTTAATTGCAAAGAATTTTCCGAGAAAATCGTGCACGTTCACGGAATTTTTTTCCTATATTCGCATTATACTTATTTCGCATAATATGCCCGCACTGAAAAAACTGATGACTTCGATGCTCCTCCTGCTGCCGCTGAGCCTCTTTGCAGGCACTCCGGTGAGCGTTCAGACCGTGCGATCGGAGATGGCCCGCTGCAAAGACGGGGCACATCTGGACGGACGCGAGGGTACGCTCAAGTGGGACTACACCACAGGACTCGAGCTCAAGGCCTTCCTGGATGTCTATTCCAGGTACGGGGGCGACGACATTCTCGCCTACGCCGACGAATGGTATTCCCGCATGATAGACACGGACGGCAGCATCTACAGATACAAGGTATCAAATTACTCCACGGACCATATATGCCCCGGAAGGACACTCTTCCAGCTCTATGACCTCACGGGCAAGGAGCAATACCTCAAGGCGATGGAGCTCCTGGCCACCCAGATCCAAGGCATGCCCCGCACGAGCGAGGGCGGCTTCTGGCACAAGAAGGTCTATCCGAACCAGATGTGGCTGGACGGACTCTACATGGCCCAGCCATTCTATGCCGAATATACGAGCCGATTCACCGCCCCGGAGAAGAGGGACGCGGCCTACAGGGACATAATGCGCCAGTTCACCATAGTGGCACACCATACCTATGACGAGGCCACGGGTCTGTACAGGCACGCCTTCGACGAGTCCTGCAGCATGCCCTGGTGCGTGGACGACAAAGGCCGGGCCGCCCATGCCTGGGGAAGGGCCCTGGGATGGTACTGCATGGCCATAGTCGATACGCTTGACTTTATCCCGGAGGGCACCGAAGGCCGCGAGGAGGTGCTTGAGATCTTCCGCGGAATCTGCGCCACCCTCCCCCGCTACGCAGACCCCAAGAGCGGAATGTGGTACCAGGTGCTGGACCAGCCGGGGCGTGAGGGGAACTACGTGGAGGCCACCTGCAGCGCAATGTTCACCTACGCCATGCTCAAGGGCGTGAGGAAAGGCTATCTCCCCAAGTCGGCCCGAAGCTACGCGCGCAAGTGCTACCGACGCCTGCTGAAGGAGTTCGTCCGCTACGACGACGCCGGGCTTCTCAAGCTTGACCGCTGCTGCGAGGTGGCGGGCCTGGGCGGAAAGCAGAACCGCATGGGCGACTACGACTATTATATAAAGGAAAGAATCCGCAGCAACGACCCCAAGGGCATAGGCCCGCTGATCTGGGCTGCGCTTGAAATGGAAAGATGAAAAGACTTGTTTACCTTGCCCTGGCGCTTGCCCTGGCAGCCTGCACCCCTACCGGAACGGACAATCCGCCTGCTCCGGCCCCAACACCTACGCCGACGCCTACACCGACGCCCGACCCTAAGCCGGAGCCGACGCCAGTCCCGGGAGACCACTACTCAGAATTCGCGATCCCGGCAGCGGAAGACGCTGAGCATCTGGCACTTGCCTTCCCTGGAGCCCAGGGCGGCGGAATGCTGACCACAGGCGGCCGAGGAGGCAACGTCTATCACGTGACCAACCTGAACGACAGCGGCAGCGGCTCGCTCAGAGACGGCATCAGGAATGCCGGACGCCCGTGCATGATTGTATTCGACGTGGCCGGCATCATAGAACTGCAGTCCACCTTGAAGGTGGAGAAAGGTGACATCACCATTGCCGGACAGACGGCCCCGGGAGACGGAATCTGCCTGAAGAACTACACCTTCCA
>JAGHUW010000071.1 GCA_018064625.1 Candidatus Cryptobacteroides equifaecalis
ATGCTGCTGAAAAGGCGCGCCTTGTACGCAGTCACCAGATCCCATGGAGCACCGCCGTCATACGAATCCAGGGCATTCTGAGTAAACTTGTTGAAGGTGGCCGTGGCAGCATTCTCCGCGAGAAGGCTGGTCCTGTTGTTCAGACCGGTCACCGACATCACGCTGTTGTAATCAGCAGTCTGGCTTGAAACGAAGCCTATGGTCAGGGACTTCAGTCCGTACCTGGCACCCGTCTTGAACACCATCGACAGGGCAAGGTTGGAAAGACCGAACCTGGCATTTGTGCCGCTGTTGAAGGAACTGGTGACAGGGCCGAAGCCTACAGGACTGTAAGTACCTGCAGATGACGCAAGTGATACTGACGGAGTGATGGACACCTGGCTGTATGTGGCCACCGCCGAACCGGCCGGGTTGATCACGAACGAGCCAAGGTCACCTCCGACTGCCGTAAGCGCATTTCCCATGGCTATGGAACGCGCCGTGCCGTAATAAGTGTTGCGGGAAAGGTCCGCACCCGTGTACATATATGACAGCGGGGCATAATTCTGAGCCGAAAGCTGAGCCAGGGAAGCCAGAGCCACCGCACAAGATGTCAAGAATATCTTTTTCATAAACCTTGCTGAATATTAATGTCTGCCGCCTCTTGATCCGCCGCCGCTGTAGCCACCACCGCGGGAACCACCTCCGCTGTAGCCGCCGCCACCGCCATAGCTGCGTGAACTTCCGCCCGAATAGCTGCTGCCTCCACCGTAGCTGCGCGAACTTCCACTGCCGTAACTGCTGCGGGAGCTGCTTGAACTGCTTGAGCTGCCATAACTGCGGGAACTGCTTGAGCTGCTGCGTGAGCTCTCGCTGCCATAGCTGCGTGAACTGCTGCTGCGTGAGCTTTCGCCACTGTAGCTGTTTCCACGGGTGGTGCCGCTGCCACTATAGCTGCCGCGTGTGGTACCGCTGCTGTAGCCACTGCCCCTTGTTCCGGAGTAAGTGCCTGTGCCGGCCTTGGTGCCGCTGCTTCGGCTCGTACCGCTGTAGGAAGTGCCGCTGCTGCGGGAAATGCCGCCGCCCGCACTGCGTATGCTGGAGCCGGACCTTACGGAAGGCGTTGTATATCTGATGCCGGAAGTGTTATGTCCGTAGCTGTGAGGCCTTGAAGGAAGAGGCCTGTAATAATGATGATGGTGATGATAATACCATGGATCATAATGACGGTAGTACCATGGGTCATAGCGATGATAGTACCAAGGATCCCAAGGCCTGTAACCCGGCCACCACGGATCATACCAGCGCCATCTGTCCCAATACCACCAGTCATTGTACCAGAATCTATTGTATGGATACCACCCGTTCCAGAAACCGTTGAATACGAAGTTCGATACTCCCGCCACTGCAACGCCGGCAAGGAAGGCATCCGCATTGGATCCTTCATACACGTTCACGGTCACATTCGAGGCCTGGGCCAGAGGTATGTTGAGAGAATCGTTCTTCTCCCTGATGTTCTGTGCTGCCATGGCTGCAAAGTCAGCCTTGGAATACATGCGCACAGGCTCCACGGCCTGAACACCTGCACCATAGACCCCATCGGCATACTGCTGTGGATATTGGAAATAAACACCGCAGGAGGCCAGAATCGGAATCAATGGCAATAAAAGTAGAAATGCACGCTTCATATCCTTATCTCCTTTGATAAAAGTTTGTATCTTTGCACAGACAACAACTGTGCCGAAGTACATCTTTCATATATATAGATGCAAATTTCGCAAAAAAACGCAGTTTTTCATAAACGTTCGAACGAATAAGACAAAGATATGGCAAAAGAAGTCACAAAACGCGAAGAGAATTACTCGCAGTGGTACAATGACCTTGCACTCAAGGCCGACCTCGCAGAACAGTCTGCGGTAAGAGGTTGTATGGTAATCAAGCCTTATGGCTACGCAATCTGGGAAAAGATGCAGGGACTGCTGGACGGCATGTTCAAGCAGACCGGCGTCCAGAACGCATATTTCCCCCTTTTCATCCCTAAATCATTCTTCAGCCGTGAGGCCGAGCACGTCGCAGGTTTCGCAAAGGAGTGCGCCGTGGTCACTCACCACAGGCTTATGAACGACCCTGACGGTAAGGGAGTTGTGGTTGACCCATCCGCAAAGCTCGAGGAGGAGCTCATCGTCCGCCCTACTTCAGAGACCATCATCTGGAATACTTACAAGAACTGGATCACTTCATGGAGAGACCTGCCTATTCTCTGCAACCAGTGGTGCAACGTGGTACGCTGGGAGATGCGCACCCGCCTTTTCCTCCGCACCGCAGAGTTCCTCTGGCAGGAGGGCCATACAGCCCATGCCACTTCCCAGGAGGCCGAGGCAAAGGCTTTCGAGATGGTTCAGGTCTATGCAAAATTCGCCCGCGAGGTGATGGCGCTGCCTGTTATCGTGGGCCACAAGAGCCCTAACGAGAGATTCGCCGGAGCACTCGACACCCTCACCATAGAGGCCATGATGCAGGACGGAAAGGCCCTGCAGGCCGGAACCTCACACTTCCTCGGCCAGAACTTCGCAAAGTCATTCGACGTGCAGTTCACCAACAAGGAAGGAAAGCAGGAGTATGTATGGGCAACCTCATGGGGTGTTTCCACAAGACTTATGGGAGCCCTCATCATGGCTCACGGAGACGACAACGGACTCGTACTTCCTCCGAAGCTTGCACCTATCCAGGTTGTCATGGTCCCTATCTTCAAGACAGAAGAGGAGCATAACGCCATCCTGGACAGGATGTATGAGATCAAGAAGAAGCTCGAGGCAATGGGCCACAGCGTCAAGGTCGACGACCGCGACACACTCCGCCCTGGATTCAAGTTCGCCGAGTGGGAGCTCAAGGGAGTGCCTGTGCGCATTGCCATGGGAGCAAGGGACCTCGCTGCCGGAACCGTGGAGGTTGCCCGCAGGGACACCCTCACCAAGGAGACCTACGCCGTGGAAGGAATCGAGAGCCACATCCATCAGCTCCTGGACGACATTCAGGAGAATATCTACAACAAGGCCGTGGCCTTCCGCGAATCCCACATCGAGAAGTGCGACAGCTGGGATGAGTTCAAGGAGAAGATAGGCACAGGCAAGTTCCTGCTCTGCCACTGGGACGGCACGGCAGAGACCGAGCAGGCCATCAAGGACGCCACAAAGGCCACAATCCGCTGCATACCTATCGATACCTGCGTATGCGAGGAGGAAGGCGTGGACATCTTCTCAGGCAAGCCTTCACACAGAAGGGTAGTATTCGCAATCTCTTATTAACGGGCCGATTATGAAAAGACTCGCAATATTCACATTTGCTGCCGCCTTCGCATTCCAGGGCCTGGCCTACGCCCAGGACGACGTGCTCAAGGCTGCCGCAGCGGCGGTTGCAGCAGGTTATGAAAACGGGCAGAAGGAGGAAGAAGCCAAACCTTCAAACTGGATACGCTTCATCGATACCAACCTGGGATTCAACCAGACAGGCCTCTTCAACTGGGCCGCCGGAGGTTACAGCACCATCACCCTCAGTGCCGGACTCGACGCGCAGGCCAAATATACCAAGGACCTGATGACCTGGAACAACCGACTCCAGCTCAACTACGGCTTCCTCTGGTCACAAGACAAGGTGGACCTCATCCAGAAGAGCAACGACCGCATCTATCTCGAGAGCCGCTGGGGATACAAGACCGCCCC
Organism: Candidatus Cryptobacteroides equifaecalis; assembly: GCA_018064625.1. Taxonomy (GTDB): domain Bacteria; phylum Bacteroidota; class Bacteroidia; order Bacteroidales; family UBA932; genus Cryptobacteroides; species Cryptobacteroides equifaecalis. The sequence continues at coordinate 3,699 of JAGHUW010000071.1, forward strand.
TACCTCGAAATGGAACTACACGGCCTCGTTCGACTTCAGGACCCAGTTCACCAACAGCCGTACCAACTATGCAAAGAATGATGAAGGAAAATGGAACGGAGACCTCAAGTCCGGATTCCTTTCACCTGCCTACGCGAACATAGCACTCGGTATGGAGTGGGTGCCGGTTCAATGGTTCAACATCAACCTCGCACCTGTCACCGGTAGCCTCAACATGTGTACGATACCCGAGCTCCGCAAGTCATACGGTATGCCGGAAATAGCCACCGGAGAATATGGCAGCGCTCTCTTCCAGCTTGGTATGCAGGTGAAGATGAACTTCAAGGTAACCTTCAACGACGTGCTGAACTATGAGACCCAGTTCGTATGGTTCACGGATTACCTCAACAGGCCATTCAGGAACAACAGGATAAACTGGGATAACAAGATAAGCTGGAAACTGGCCAAATACTTCGTGGTGGGGCTTGATACCTGGCTCATCTACGACCCTCTCGTCAAGTTCAAGGACGAGCCCAAGTCCAAGGTCCAGTTCAAGGAGTTCCTGTCTGTCAATTTCAGTTACACATTCGGAAGCAAAACCAAGAAGTGATACTGTTGGCAGTCAGCGGAGGCATAGATTCGATGTATCTTGCAAACAGGGCCCGGGAACTGTTCCCAGGCGCCTGTTTTGCTATTGCCCACTGCAACTTCCATCTCAGGGGTGAGGAATCTGACGGGGATGAGCGCTTCGTCCGCGACTGGGCGGAAAGGCACGGAATGGAGATCTTCGTCAAGGATTTCGACACTTCGGCCCACGCCGCTTCGAAGGGCATCAGCATAGAGATGGCCGCGCGCGAACTCAGGTACTCCTGGTTCGCAAGCCTGTGCAGAGAGGGGGGCTTCGAGGCTGTAGCCGTCGCCCATAATGCCAATGACAACGCCGAGACCCTGCTGCTGAATCTGCTGCGCGGATCAGGCTCCAGAGGGTTGCGGGGCATGCAGAAAGAGTCGGCCCGGAACATCGGCGGAGAGCCTCTGCGCATACTCCGGCCCATGCTGGGAATCAGCAGGAAGGAGATTGCCGGCTGGATGACCGCCCATGGCGAGAGCTGGCGCGAGGACAGCACCAACGCCGTCAGCGACTGCAAACGCAACATCATCAGGAACGAGGTATTCCCGCTGCTTGCGGAAATCAACCCGTCCTTCATCAGGACCCTCAACCGGGACATGGAGCATTTCCGCATGACGGACGACATTGCGGAGGAGTATTTCCGCAACTGCGGTCTCAATATGGAGGAAGGCGTGGACCTGAGGAAACTCAAGGCTCTAAAACACTGGAAGTACGTGCTTTTCAGACTGCTGGAGCCCTATAACCTGAGCGAGGAAACTTTTGTAAAACTTGTGGAACTGCTCGAATCGGGCAGGACGGTGAGCGGGAAGGTATTCCAATCCCCAACGCACCTGATAAGCATAAAACTGAAAACTATCAGTGCAAGTCCAAGATTATGAATTCAAACAATATTGTCATGAAAAAATTCCTACTTATCTCGGCGGCAGTGCTGGCAACAGCCTCAGCAATGTTCGCTGCACCTAAGAACGTCACAATGAGCAAGGAAGTGCTCATGGACAAAATCAAAGGCGGCTGGGCTGCCCAGACAATCGGCGTGACCTACGGAGGCCCGACCGAGTTCAGGTACCGTTCCAAGATGATTCCCGATGATGTGGAAATCAAATGGCCTGAGCATTACGTAAAGACCACGATGACCCACAACAAGCATCTCTATGACGACATCTACATGGATCTTACCTTCGTGGATGTATTTGAGAAGGAGGGACTTGATGCTCCTATCGAGAAGTTTGCGTATGCATTTGCAAATGCCGGCTACTCCCTCTGGCACGCAAACCAGCAGGCAAGATACAATATCCTTCACGGCATCATGCCCCCTTATTCGGGACATTGGCTGAACAACCCTCACGCAGATGACATCGACTTCCAGATTGAGGCGGACTACGCCGGTCTCATGTCTCCGGGCATGACAGCCGCCGCTTGTCATTTCTGTGACGAGATAGGTCATATCATGAACTACGGTGACGGCTGGTACGGTGGTGTGTACGTGGCTGCAATGTACTCTCTTGCATTCATTTACAATGATATCGACAAGATAGTGGAGGACGCTCTCAAGGTCATCCCTGAGCAGAGCCGCTTCTATCAGTGCATGGCAGACGTCATCGCATGGCACAAGCAGTACCCTACAGACTGGAAGAAGACCTGGCAACTCATCGAGGAGAAGCACGGAGAGGATATAGGCTGCCCTGAGGGAGTGGGCCAGCCTTACAACATAGACGCAGTGATAAACAGCGCATACATTCTTGTAGGCCTCCTCTACGGTGAGGGCGACTTCGAGAAGACAATGGAGATCTCTACCCGCTGCGGACAGGATTCAGACTGCAACCCGGCATCTGCCGCAGGCATTCTCGGTACCATGAACGGATACAGTTGGATTCCTGCCAAGTACCTCGATTCTCTCAAGGAGGCAGAGGACATCGATTTTGCATACACTGACATCTCCCTCAACAAGACCTA
>JAGHUW010000184.1 GCA_018064625.1 Candidatus Cryptobacteroides equifaecalis
CCACAGGGCTGGCTCAAGGAGTACCTGGAGCGCCAGGACAGCGGTCTCACAGGTCATCCCAAGGCACTTTCCTACCCTTACAACAGCTGCCTATGGGCAGGCACAATCTCACGTGAAGGATCCCACGGCAGCGGCTGGTGGCGCTACGAGCAGACGGCCTACTACACCGACGGCCTGCTCAGGCTGGGCTACGCCCTGGGCGACTCCCTTCTCATTGCCAAAGGCGAGACCGGAGTCAACTACACCCTTGACCACGCCACGGCAGACGGGGTGCTGGGCGTACACGACGACTACATGCTCGCGGGAGACAAATACTCACAGTGGCCGCACGCCGTCTTCTTCCGCGTGATGCAGGCCATGTACCAGGCTACGGGTGACGAAAGGATTCCGGCCGCCCTGGAGAAGCACTACCTCCATTTCCCGGTGGAGGCCTACATATCCCGCAGTGCAGTAAACATAGAAGGCATGCTCTGGACCTACTCCCTGACCGGCAACGGCAAGCTGCTGGAACTTGCCCGCAGCGCCTGGGACAGAGGCGAATTCTACATGAACAGGGAGCGTTGCCTCGGGGACAAGGAGCTCGTGGAACACGGAGTTACCATCTGCGAGGAGATGAAGCTCCCTGCCCTCCTGTACGCCTACACCGGCGAGAAGGAATATCTTGATGCAGCCCTGCATGCCGACTATCTGCTGGAAAGCGCGAACATGCTCCCGGACGGCGTGCCCTCCAGCGCCGAATGGCTGGTAGGCCAGGACCCTACCCACAGCCACGAGACCTGCGACATCACAGACTACAGCTGGACCATGGGATACTATCTGATGGCCACGGGAGACGCACAGTGGGCCGACAGGATAGAGAAAGCCGTGCTGAACGCCGGCGTGGGCTGCGTGACCAAGGATTTCAAGGCCCTGCAGTATCTGTCGTCGGTGAACCAGTTCATCGCCACCGGAACCTCCAACAACAACGAATTCATGAAAGGACGCACCTGGATGGCCTACCGCCCTACCCATCAGACGGAGTGCTGCGCAGGCAACGTCCACAGGATAATGCCGAACTACGTGGCCAGGATGTGGCTGCGCGGTGCCGGAGACGAGATCGTGGCTGCCCTTTACGGACCGTCGAAGGTCTCCTTCGCCCTGGAGGACGGCACGATATGCACCGTTGAGGAACTCACGCAGTGGCCGTTCGAGGACCAGGTGAAGTTCCGCTTCTCCTTCGTAAAGGACGGAAAGAAGGTGCGCAGGCATGCGCTGAAGTTCAGCTACAGGATTCCGGGCGGATGCAGCCTTGACGGAAAGAGCGGCTCCTGCTTCGAGAGCGTGGATAAGGTATTCCGCAACGGCGAGACCCTTTCCCTCGATTTCAAGGCAGAAGCCCTTGTCAAAAAGAGCGAAGGTGGCATATACGTGCAGCGCGGACCTCTTGTCTATAGCCTGCCGATAGAGGCTAAGGTGGAGGTCGATACCGTGACCTATTCCTACATGAACGGAAAGTTCCCGGACGAGCCCGGCTTCGACTGCCTCAACATGACCCCTCAGAGCAGTTGGAAGTGGGCGCTCGACGCAGGCGTGCAGCCGGAATTCCACCGCAGCGCCGTCGGCCCTTATCCTTGGGAGAACTCGCCTCTGACCGTGACTCTGCCCGCATCCGAGGTGCTGGGCTGGGACCTTGACGAAGGAGTCTATACCTGTGCCGCCCCTCAGCCGGTGGTCACAGGCCCGGGCGTATCACAGCTCACCCTGGTCCCTTACGGATGCACCACGCTGAGGCTCACCGTATTCCCGGTAAAGTAAAAAAAAGAGGTCGGTTTTTCAACCGACCTCTTGTGATTCCGGCGCGATTCGAACGCGCGACCCACAGCTTAGAAGGCTGTTGCTCTATCCAGCTGAGCTACGGAACCATCCATAATGGAATGCAAATATAGCAAAAATATTTGACTATACTAATTCTATTCCTGCATTATGGCACTGAATGCGCATTTCTTCCGGCCATATGCCGCACTGGATCTCACCGATATGTGCCTTGCGCAACAGATACATGCAGAGTCTGGACTGGCCTATACCGCCTCCGATCGTGTATGGAAGGCCTCCGGCAAGGAGTCTCTTATGGAATGAGAGATCCTTCTTGTAGCTCTCACCCTTCTCCTCGAGCTGACGGAGCATAGCCTCCTCATCAACCCTTATGCCCATGCTGGACACCTCGAAGGCATGACCCAGAACCGTATTCCAAAGGAGCAGGTCTCCGTTGAGATTCCAGTCGTCATAGTCTGCGGCGCGGCCGTCGTGCACGGTGCCGTCTGAAAGCTTTCCACCTATACCTATCACGAAAACGGCCTTGTGTATTGACACGATGGCATCCTCACGCTCCTTGGCGGTCTTTCCGGGGAACATATCTAAAAGCTCCTGGGAAGTGATGAAGAAGATATCTTCAGGAAGCTGAGGAAGAATCTGAGGGAACTCCACATAAAGCTTGTTTTCAGTCACCTTGATGGCCTCATAGATGCGGCGCACGGTCTTCTTGAGGAAGTCCAGATTCCTGTCTTCCTTGCGGATGACTTTCTCCCAGTCCCACTGGTCCACGTAGATGGAGTGGATGTTGTCCATCTCCTCGTCCGGACGCAGGGCATTCATATCCGTATAGATGCCTCTTCCAGGCTGGACTCCCATCTCGCCGAGCTTCCATCTCTTCCATTTTGCAAGGGAATGGACAACCTCAGCCTTCTGCTCGTTCATGTCCTTGATAGGGAAGGATACAGGTCTCTCGACGCCGTTGAGATCATCGTTGAGTCCGGTTCCCGAAAGGACCATCATTGGGGCTGTGACGCGCAGAAGCGCAAGTTGAGCTGAAAGGTTGTTCTGGAACATATCCTTGACAGCCTTTATGGCCTTCTCCGTACTCTCCTGAGTACCAAGAAGATTACAGTAGTTGGATGGGATCTGAAGTTTCATTTTCTTTTCTTTTTGATTGAAACCTGAATATATGATACGACGCCCAATATGATGAGCAGCAATGCATGTGAACCATGTGACAGGGTGGCGCACAGAAGCGCGAGGGAGGTCATTCCCTCTGCACCCAGATAGATGGTTGAAATGGCCATGCCAACCAGATAGTGATATGGGCCAATGTTTCCAGGTGTAGGGATCACCGAAGCGATGTTTCCCACAGCGGAGATGAAGATGGCGTCCACCAGCGAAAGATGGTCAAGGCCCGGTATTGCAAGGAAGGTAAAGTAGGTCATCAGGATGTACATGAACCAGATGCCCACGGTATAGAGAAGGAAAAGCAGTTTCTTTTCCATCTTGACGAATGAGGCGAAACCACCCAAAATGCCTTCCAGCCACTTGGCAATCTTTCCCAGCAGGGCAACCCTGTCCCTGAAGATGAACACGGCTGCAAGGAGAGCTGCGAGAATGAGCATGGCGGTTCCGGCCAGGAGCCAGATGGATATGCTGAACCTGCTGGCGAATGGGGCGATGACGTGTTCCTGCATGAAAGGCATGATCACAGAGCTGTTGCCAGCCAGGGCGGCAAATATCAGAAGGAGTATTGCCAGCACATCCCATGACCTCTCCATGATGATTGTGCCGAACACCTTGTCAAATGAAGCCTTCCCGGTGGCAACGAAACCACAGCGGTAGAATTCTCCCACACCAGGGATGACTATGCTGAGGAAATTGCCTATGTTGGAGCCATGCCATACGGAATATCTGGAGATGGACTCATCCAAAGGGAGCATCTGGTTCCTCCAGCGCTCTGCCCTGAAGATGAGAGCAATCACCGCAACTACCATGGAAAGTATTATGTACCACCAGTTTGTCTGCGTCAGAGCATGGAAAAATTCATTCCAGTCATTCCCTCTGAAGGAAAAATACACGAGGACTACAGCTACCAACACAGAAACAAGGTACTTTATCGTATCCTTTACTTTCTTGTTCATAACGACAAATTTAACATTATTTATTAAATTTGTAAGATATGAAATCAATTCTGGGCATAGGTAACGCTCTCACAGACATTCTGGCAATATTGCCGGACGAGAGCCTTCTTCAAAAATACCATCTCCCGAAAGGGAGCATGCAGCATGTGGACATGGAAACCGGAGACAAAATCTGGGCGGCCCTCAAGCCTCTCGGAGTGCATTATGTGGCCGGAGGCTCAGCTGCCAACACAATCACATGCACATCCATCTTCGGAATGCGTTCCGGATTCATAGGCAAGGTGGGAGACGATGAACTGGGTCACCTGTTCAAGAGCGACCAGGAACAGTACGGGGTCAAGAGCACCCTCCTCAAGGGCGTGCACTCATCCGGGAGGTCCATGGTCTTCGTCACCGGGGCCAATGCGGAAAGGACCTTCGCGGTCTATCTCGGAGCAGCGCTGGAGCTGGTGCCGGAAGACCTGAAACCTGAGTATTTCGAAGGTTACGACTACTTCCACATAGAAGGATATCTGGTTCAGAACCAGTTCCTTATCAGAAAGGCTGTGCAGATGGCCAAGGAGGCCGGATGCATCATCTCTCTGGATATGGCGTCATATAACGTCGTGGAATCCAACAACGCCTTCCTTCACGATATTGTGGAGAAGTATGTGGACATAGTCTTTGCCAACGAGACCGAGGCCAAGGCCTTCACCAAGCTGGAAGACCCTCGCGAATCCCTCGCCGAGATCGCAAAACTCTGCAAGACCGCGATAGTGGAAGTGGGCAAGGACGGTTCCTACGTGCGCAGCGGAGATGAGGAGCACTACATCGAATGCTGGCCGGGAAAGGCTGTGGATGCAACCGGGGCTGGAGACACCTACGCAGCAGGTTTCCTCTACGCCCACTCCATGGGCCTGCCTCTGAAGGCATGCGGAGAGATAGGCTCGATTATTGCTGCCAAGGTCGTGGAAGTCATAGGAACCAAGATAGACATTCCACGCTGGAGAGACGCAAAAGCGGAAATCAAGCAACTGATAGAAAAATATAAAGTCTGATGCCTTTACCTCACACCGCCATTCTGAGGGCCATCTCCCTCAGGAAAAACAGAAGCCGCGTACCGACGAGGCTAACCCCGCTGCGTGACATCAAACGTGCAGTGGTACTCATCGATCCGGCGGCCAGAGACGCAATTGGAGTCAAGACAGTCATCTCGGGATTCTTCGCAAAGATGAACATCCCCGTGGAGATGATCACTCCTAACCGCAGCAACCTCAACTGGCTGGGTTTTCTGAAGAGAAAGAAAAGGGACGAGGACCTTTTCATTTCCTTGTATTCATCAAACAGGTTCGAGGCGAAGTATGAGGCGAAGTGCAGCAAGGCAAGCATGAAGATAGGACGTTACCGCATCAAGAAGGACGTCTTCGACATCATAGTGTCTGACACCGGAGGCAATGTCTCCAGCCAGACCGACGTTTTCAACACAATCAAGGAAATACTTATCAGAATAGACTGATGCGCAAATTCATAATCAACGCCCTCAAGGGATTCGGGATGGGGGCAGCCAATGTTGTGCCAGGGGTTTCCGGAGGCACCATAGCCATTCTCACAGGCATTTACACGGACATAGTGAACTCGCTCGATGCATTCACCGCACCCCAGACATGGAAAGCCCTGCTGAGCGGAAAGTTCAGGGAGTTCTGGAAAGGGATCAACGGTAACTTCCTGCTCGCACTCGGAGTCGGGATCATCGTCAGCGTATTCTCGCTCGCGAAGCTCATGACCCTCGCCATCGGCAACTATCCTATCCTCACCTGGGCATTCTTCTTCGGCCTCATACTTGCGTCGGCCGCAATCATGTTCACTGACGTAAAGAAGTGGAGCCTGACGGACGTGCTTATGGTGGTTGCGGGAGCCGTGATTGCCGTCGTCGTCTGCACGCTCTCCCCTACCGAGACCCCGGACACGCCTCTGATGCTTTTCCTCAGCGGCGCCATAGCCATCTGCACAATGATACTTCCGGGCGTCTCCGGCAGCTTCGTGCTGCTCATCATGGGCAAGTACAACGACATCATGGAGGCCATCAGCACCATGAACATTCCGGTACTGGCCTACTTCGGCATAGGCTGCGTCGTTGGAATCCTGGCCTTCGCCAAGCTGCTGCACTGGCTGCTTCAGAGATGGGAGAAACCTACTATGCTGTTCCTGCTGGGCTTCGTGCTCGGCTCGCTGGTCAAAGTGTGGCCATGGAACGACATGAGTCTGGTAACTGACGGCAATCTGCAAATCCCTGGGGCTATCATCTGCTGCATTGCCGGAATAGCTCTCGTGGCAGGCCTAAACTATCTTGGAAAGAAAAACAACAGATAAATGAAAAGAATCACTACCATCCTGGCAGGAATCGCGCTGCTCGCCGGGGGCGCAAGGGCAGACGAGGGCATGTGGCTGCCTTCTCTCATCTCACAGAGATTCGAGGACATGAAAGCACATGGCTTCAAACTCACCGCAGAAGATATATACAGCGTCAATCAGGCATCCCTCAAGGATGCCGTGCTGCTGTTCGGAACAGGCTGCACCGGAGAGCTCGTCTCTAAGGACGGACTGCTGTTCACAAACTACCATTGCGGATACAGCATGGTCCAAAGCCACAGTTCAGTGGAACACGACTACCTCAGGGACGGATTCTGGGCCAAGGACAGGGAAAGCGAGCTGAAGTGCCCGGGTCTTACGATACGCATCCTGGACCACATGACTGACGTCACGGACAAAGTCCTGGCCGGATACGACAAATCCATGAGCGAAGAGCAGAGGGTGGCCCTGGTGAAGAAGAACTCGGAAGCCCTGGTAAAGGAGGCCGAAGGCGGAAATCCCGGCCTCAGCGCCCTTGTGGAGACCTTCTACTACGGCAACCAGTACTTCCTCTTCGTTTACCGCAAGCTTACCGACATACGCCTTGTGGGAGCACCTCCAAGCTCGATAGGCAAGTTCGGAGGAGACACGGACAACTGGGTATGGCCACGCCACACCGGAGATTTCGCCATATTCCGTGCCTATGAGAACGGCGAGCCTTACCATCCGCGCAGATACTTCAAGCTCTCCACTGCAGGTGTGAAGGAGGGTGACTTCACCTTCGTATACGGCTTCCCAGGCCGCACCAAGGAATACATCACCTCTGACGCAGTACGCTACACCTCTGAGATAGCCGACCCTAACGGAATAGACATACGCACCATGCGCCTCGACATCCAGCGCAAATATATGAGCGCATCACAGGACGTAAGAATAAGGTACTCGGCCAAAAACCAGAGAATCAGCAACGCCTGGAAAAAATGGCAGGGAGAGGTGAAGGGCATCAGGAAGATGAACACCGTGGAAAACAAGAAAGCCTACGAGGCAGCCTTCCGCGAATGGGCCAAGGGCGGCGAATACGAGGGAATCCTCGACAGGCTTGCCGACGTTCACGCCAAGCTGGAGCCTTGCGCCACCGCGCACGACCTCTACAATGAGACCGCGGCCAACGTGGAACTGGCCAACTACGCCAAGGGCAGCAGGAAAGACTCGGCATGGTTCTACAAGAACTACTACCAGCCTATTGACGAAGAAAGCTTCGTGGCGATGATGACGGAGTTCGGAAAGCGCATGCCTAAGGACCTCATCCCTACCTACTACAGCGACGCCGTGAACTACTACGGCAGCGTGCAGGCCTGGAGCGATGCGATCTTTGCCGACAAGAGCCTCAGCCTCGCGGCGGAGTTCGCCACAAAGATGGAGGAATGGCACAACAAGGAAATCATGCCTGAATACAAGGCCCTCAACAACAAGGTCAACCTGCTCATGAGGGATTACATGCGCGGTCAGATGGAGTTCAGCAAGGACAAGACCTTCTACCCGGATGCCAACCTCACGCTGCGCGTAGCCTACGGAAAGGTGAGCGGATATTCCCCTGCCGACGGAATCTGGTACAAGCCTACATGTACCGTTGCCGGCATCATGGAAAAGGACAATCCGGATATTTTTGATTACAACATCCCGCAGAGCCTGCGCGACCTCAACGCACATGGTGAATACAATGACAATCCGGCCTGTTTCATAGCAACCAACCACACAACCGGAGGAAACTCCGGAAGCCCTGTGATAGACGCGAACGGAAACCTCATAGGTATCAACTTCGACAGGGTATGGGAAGGAACCATGAGCGACATAGTCTATGACCCTGAGATTTGCAGAAACATCTGCCTGGATGTAAGATATCTCATATTCGTTGTAGACAAGGTCTGCGGAGCGGGTCACATTCTTGATGAAATAGAGTTCGTCAGATGATAGAAAAAA
>JAGHUW010000056.1 GCA_018064625.1 Candidatus Cryptobacteroides equifaecalis
TGCTTCGGCCAGATGATACACCTGGAGCATTGGCAGAGCTTTGTCAAGAACGTAGTCCTGGACCTTCTCTGGGTCGCAGCCTTCGTGCCAATGCCTGAGGAGAACGCCCGAAAGAGCAAATACGCCGCCTTCGGCATAGCTGTGCTCTCATCCACAGCCTTCCTCATCTATTCCTCCCTCAGCATACCGATGCTGGACTTTACCCCCTACGCTCCCGGAGCGGAGCTGGCCGACGGGGTATCCGACAGCGAACTGACCCTCTCCTTCTGCGACTCCGACTGGGAGTACGCCGATTCCCTTGCAATACACGGCAGCGTGGTCGTCAACTCGGTCTACTCGCCCGAAAAGTTTGACGCTGAGGACTGGGCAAGGCTGCAGAGCTTCGGGGATATGGTCCGGGCCGAGGGGATGACGCAGCTTGTTCTGGCGGCATCGGCCCCGGAAGAAACCCCGTCGGACAGCCTCAGAATCTTCTTCGCAGACAGGAAGACGCTCATGACGCTGAACCGCTCCAACGGTGGCGCAACCCTGCTCAAGGACGGGCAGGTGGTGCAGAAGTGGTCTTTCCGCGGACTCCCGGACGAGGCCTCCGTGCAGGAAAAAACCCCGCGCCGTTTATGGCTGCAGGGCTTTCTTCTGTATGTTTTCTCGGTGATGCTCCTTCTTTAGGCCATCCACTCGATCATAGACTTCACATCATCCTTAGGGAAGCTTCTCTGCTCCCCACTCTCAAGATTCTTGATGTTCACGATGCCCTGGGCCACCTCGTTCTCTCCCGTGATGGAAAGGAAAGGTATGGCCTTGCGGTCTGCGTAGTCAAACTGCTTCTTGAGTTTGCTGCTGTCCGGATATATCTCTACGGACACTCCCGCATCCCTCAGGGATGAAACGAGAGGGAGGATGTAGAGCAGCTCATTCTGTCCCATGTTCGCAAAGAGTATCCTGGTGGAGCTTCGAAGGTCCTTAGGGAACTTGTCCAGTCCCTTGAGAACGTCGTAGATACGGTCTGCTCCGAAGCTTACGCCCACTCCGGACATATCCGGAAGGCCGAAGATGCCGGTAAGGTTGTCGTAGCGTCCACCTCCGCAGATGCTGCCTATCTGCCAGTCGAGAGCCTTTACCTCAAAGATGGCTCCTGTGTAGTAGTTGAGTCCGCGAGCAAGGGAGAGATCTATCTCCGTTGCTGTATTGATGCCGGCAGCCTTGATGTAGCCGAAGAGTTCCTCAAGCTCGTCCAAACCTTTCATACCAGTCTCGGAAGAGGCCATGATAGAGCGCATCGCAGCGATCTTCTCATCATTGTTCCCGCTGAGGGTAAGTATAGGCTCGAGAACGGAAACGGCCTGCTCGGTGAGACCCTTTTCCATCATCTCAGCCTTCACTGCATCGAGGCCTATCTTGTCAAGCTTGTCGATTGCAACAGTTATGTCCACAACCTTGTCAGGGAAACCGCAGATCTCTGCAAGACCCGTAAGGACCTTGCGGTTGTTGATCTTCACCAGGACGTTGATGTCCAACTTTGCGAAGACCTTGTCTATAATCTGAATGAGCTCGAGCTCGCAGAGCTGTGACTTGCTGCCTATGGCATCTACGTCACACTGGTAGAACTCGCGGTAGCGGCCCTTCTGCGGGCGGTCGGCCCTCCAGACCGGCTGTATCTGGAAACGCTTGAACGGGAAGGACAATTCGTTCTGGTGCTGCACCACGTATCTTGCGAACGGGACGGTGAGGTCGTATCTGAGACCCTTCTCGCACACCTGCGGGGTAAGAGGCTTGCTCTGGTCCACATTGGCGAAGGCATCTCCCGAATTGAGGATGCGGAAAAGGAGCTTGTCTCCCTCATCTCCGTATTTTCCAAGCAGAGTGGAGAGGTTCTCTTGTGCCGGAGTCTCTATCTGGGCGTATCCGCAGGCGCGGAAAACACTGCGTACGGTATCGAATATATAGTTCCTTTCAGCCATTTCCTGCTGGCCGAAGTCTCTGGTTCCCTTTGGGATGGAAGGTTTCTGTGCCATAATGAATCGTTTGAACAGACAAATTTACTGTTTTTTTGTACATTTGTGAAAATATAATATAAAGGCAATGAAGGATTTTGTAAAAATGACGCTGGCCGTGATAGCCGGCCTTGTGATTGTGAGTGCAGTAAGCATGTTCCTCTGCATTGGAATGATAGGTGCACTCGCCGTTTCCGGAAGCTCGAGCACCAAGCTTCCCGCAGACATGGTTCTTGAGCTGAACATGTCTGAACTCATGGTGGCAGAGCAGGCTCAGGGTACAGACCCTATGATGATGCTCCGGGGACAGTCAATCGAGACAATAGGCATCTGGGACGCCGTTCAGGCCATTAATAAGGCTGCGGACGACCCTGCCGTTTCCTTCATCTATCTCCGCACGGACGGCAGCATGACCGGACTTGCAAACACCCAGGAGCTGCGTACCGCACTGAGCAATTTCAGACAGAAGAGTGGCAAGGCAATACTCTCCTACATCGAGACCCCGACCAGCGGAAGCTACTATCTCTCCACTGTGGCAGACAAGGTCTATATGACAGCTCACCCGGGCGCCACCATCACCTTCAACGGGGTTGGCAGCCAGATGTTCTTCCTCGGGGACCTTCTCAAGAAGCTCGGTGTCAACGTGCAGCTCATCCGTCACGGAAAGTACAAGTCAGCAGGAGAGATGTACACCAGGGCCGAGTCAAGCCCTGAGAACCGCGAGCAGTACCAGAGACTCGTGGATTCCATGTGGGAAGGCATCGCAGGCACCATCGCTGAGGCCAGGGGTATCACCGTGGCCGAGCTCGACGCAGACATCGAGGGTCTCAAGCTCTGCCTCCCGGAGGATTTCGAGGCTTGCAGACTCGTGGACGGCCTGCTCACCAAGGACCAGCTCGAGGAGAAGATCGCCATCCTCGCAGGCAAGGAAAAATACAAGGACGTGAAATTCGTAGGCCTCAAGGAATATGCCGAGGCAAGGAAGAGCGTAAGCAAGGCAAAGCAGGAGATTGCAGTAATCTATGCTGAGGGCAACATCGTTGACGGAAGCGATGCCCAGGACATAGCCGGAGACCGCTTCGCAAAGATCATCTCCAAGGTACGTGCCAACGAAAATGTAAAGGCCGTCGTCCTCCGCGTGAACTCCCCTGGCGGAAGCGTCCTCGCATCAGACAAGATCAAGCATGAGATGGACCTCCTCTGCAAGGAGAAGACAGTGGTTGC
>JAGHUW010000051.1 GCA_018064625.1 Candidatus Cryptobacteroides equifaecalis
AGACCCGAATTCACCTTGGACACACATTCTTTCTCCCCTCTCGTGCCTGCCAGGACTGTGCCCTTGTCGAAGGCCTGGGTGTATTCCGGAAGCGGAATGTGGAAAAACATGTATGAAGGGAGCGGGCCGCCGTTCAGCATGGCATGATCACGGCTGACAGATGAATACCATTCAACGGTGCTGCGAGGTATCCAGGAATAACCGTTGAAGAATTCGATATCCTTGACGTAATCCTTGGAGTCGATGCAATAGAGCACAGCTGCCGGTTTTCCGTCTTTTGCAGAGCCTACGGAAAGGGCCAGGTCAGCCAGAAGACCGTCCGAACCCTTCACGTTCATGCAGTATGGGTGAGAGGTATATGCATCTGCCATCTGCTTCTCGCTGAGGACTTTCTGCTCCCTGTCATGATTGCCGTAGACTATCGCGAAGGGAATACCGTGCTCATCCAGAGGTGCAAAGTACTCCTGCAGGATAGTTGCCGCCCCGTTGCCCCAAATCTGGTCTCCTGTAAAGACAACGAAATCCGGCTTCTCCGCCTCTATTGCGCGGACAAGACGCATGCGTGTCTTCTCATATTCTTCTTTCTTGCTGAAAGTCATATGGGTATCAGTGAACTGCAGAATCTTGAACTTCCCTTCAGAGTTGAATCTGAGAACAGGTTTCTGAGCGTATGCTGGGCTGCACACAGCCATCATCATGGCTACAGATAGAATGGCGATGAGTTTCTTCATGTCGCGAATATACGAAAAAATGCTATAGCAGACTTCCCAATAAAGGAAAAAGAGAGTTCTATCTACTCTCCTATCAGCACAATTAGAGTATCAGATTGCCCTTCTTGATTATATCTTCCTGATTTTCAAGAGGTATAGTATTTCTTACCGCCTCAATGACTATGTTCAGCATTCTTTCGTGTACATAGTCTTTCCTTATCACGAGAGAAATCTTTCTGGAAAGCTCCGGGTTCACTATGGGCCGGAGGTTTTCCTGCATGCTGTACAGAATGAGATTCCTGTGCAGTTCAGGGATGATGGTCATTCCGCCTATCTCATTCACTATGAAGATGAGGGTACCGGCTCGGCCGCCCTCATACATTTTGTCGTAAGAGAATCTCTCCCCTTCCGCCAGCATGGACTTGTCGAACTGGCGGAGGCCGTCCTTCATGATCCAGATAGGGTGATTCAGCAGTTTTTTGGACTCCAGAGACGTCTTTGCATATAAAGGGTAATCAGGGGAAACGTAGGCCAGAAACTTCTCGTGAAAGAGCGGGATTTCCATAAGGTCAGGGTCTTTCACGGGAGAAACAACTATGCCCATGTCCAGTTCCG
This sequence comes from Candidatus Cryptobacteroides equifaecalis, assembly GCA_018064625.1. Classification (GTDB taxonomy): domain Bacteria; phylum Bacteroidota; class Bacteroidia; order Bacteroidales; family UBA932; genus Cryptobacteroides; species Cryptobacteroides equifaecalis. The sequence continues at coordinate 1,326 of JAGHUW010000051.1, forward strand.
CCTTCTTGAGTCGCCTGATTATGCTGTCAGACAGCATCTCCTGCACCTGTGGGTGTACCTGGGGATAGGTCTTGCAGAGATATCTGAAAAGCCCGGGAGTAAGCACCGGGGCTACTGTGGATATCATCGCTATCTTCACCTCTCCCGAGGCGAGAGACTTCTCCGAGCGGGTGAGCTCTACCAGCTGCCCGGTATTGAAAAGCACCACCCGGGCCTTGTCTATCACCTTCTGTCCCAGTACCGTAGGATTGACGGGATGACTGTCCCTGTCGAAGATGACCACGTCCAGTTCCTCCTCGAGTTTCTTTATCATCAGACTGAGCGTGGGCTGAGTCACCCCGCAAGCATCGGCAGCCTTGCCGAAGTGCCCGTACTCCGCTACGGAGATTATATATTCCAACTGTTGAAGGGTCATATATTCCAATTGATTTTATCAATGCAAAGATAGAAATAATTGTATTGATAAATGATAATCCGCACCATAATTTTGCGGCCGGAAATTTGAAACAAATGAGAATAAAAGTAATTATAAGATATATCGGACTGGCACTGATCATGGTTGCTCTCATGATGGCCGTATCTGCCCTGGTAGCAATCATCAATGGCTACGACGACAGCGCCACTCCCCTCCTCACCTCAGCCCTCGTGACCTTCGTTACAGGCTACTACCCAATGATTTTCGTGAGCCCGGAGCGTTACATAAAACCAAAGGAAGGCATTGTCATTGTTGTGCTCGCATGGTTTGTCTGCTGCATCTTCGGCATGATTCCGTATATCTGCTATGGCGGTGAGTTCAGCTTCATCGACGCATTCTTCGAGAGCGTATCAGGATTCACAACCACTGGAGCCTCAATCCTGGACGACATAGAGAGTGTCCCGGCAGGTCTTCTTTTCTGGCGAGTGTCAACATCATGGGTTGGCGGTCTGGGCATAGTGTCCTTCTTCTCCCTGGTCATCCCCCGCAGCATGGACACCCGCTCCGTGCTTTCAAACGCTGAGCTCTCAGACATAGCCCGCTCACAGTCATCAAAGAGCGGTAAAGCCTTCGTGAAGACCATCCTGAGCGTATATGTGATACTTACAGCCACCTGCGCCATACTTCTGAGAATCTCCGGCCAGGGCTGGTTCGACGCCGTTACAAACGCCATGTCCACCTGCAGCACCTGCGGTTTCTGCGTGAAGAACGCCAGCATCGCGGCCTACAACAGCGTTGCGGCAGAGCTGATAATCATCTTCTTCATGACCACCTGCGGAATAAGCTTCATGCTGCTCTCCACCATCGCAACAGGTAAGAAAACTGCCCGCAGACGCATCTCCACAACAACCGCCGTATTTCTTATTTCGCTGATTGCGGCAACTGCCATAGTCAGCATGAATCTGCATAACGACGGCCAGATGAGCTGGCTCGAGGCAATACGCCAGGCTGCCTTTCAGGTCAGCTCCATAAGCACAACAACGGGCTTTGCCACTGCCGACACCAATCTCTGGCCTGCCCTCATCATCATCATCCTTACTGTGGCCTCAATAATCTGTGGCTGCTCCGGTTCAACCTCCGGAGGCATCAAGATGGACAGAATTGTACTGATTTTCAGCTATATAAGAAATGGCTTCCGCACAGTTGCGAACCCTCACAGAGTCCTTGGCACCAGGCTCAGCGGACACATCGTCAGCGAAAGAGACGCAACCGAGGCAATGAAATTCGTGCTAATCTATGTCTCCCTCATCATCGTCGGCGCGGTGGTAAACATAAGTTTCGGGCTTGACGTTAAGACGGGTGTGACGGCGGCGATAGCGTGCATAGGCAACGTGGGCCCGGGCTTTGGCAGCGTCGGCTCCATGGGCAATTTCGCAGATTTCCCGGCAGTGCTCAAGTTCACGAACTCGCTGCTGATGCTGGCAGGGCGCCTCGAGATTTTCCCTATACTTTCCTTCATCGGCCTTTCTGCAGAAAGGAATTGATAGCCCATTGATGGTTTTGTCGCCTATTTTTGCTAACTTGCAGCACCTTTTAGAAAATAGTGTATGACAAAAAACCTGAACCAGCGCCCATCAGTGGGCGTTATGATGTCCTATGGCACAGGTAGATTCCTCATGGAATTCCTGACCGGAGCCTACGGCATCATGGCCTTCTTCTTCTATGAAAAGGAAATGGGCCTTCCTACCATCTATCCCACAATCGCAACAATCATCTACAGCATCTGGAATGCGGTGAACGACCCTCTGATAGGCTGGATCACAGGCAAGAAGCCCGTGCTTGCACAGTACGGCAAGCGCCTGTTCTGGATAGTACTGGGACTCATCCTGGCATCTCTCGCCTTCCTGCTTATCTTTATGGTGCCGGAAACCCTGCATGAGAACAAGGTTGCAGTATTCATCTGGATGGTTGTTGCCATCTGCCTTTATGACGCCTCCTACTCCATCTGGGAAGTGAATTATCAGGGCGTGTTCCCGGACAAGTTCCGCAGCCAGGACGTGAGACGCAAGACCGCTGTCACATCCACTGCATTCGGATCCGTGGGCATTGCCCTGGGTGCTGTGCTGCCGCCGATGTTCTATCATTACGGAGATACCGGCAGCTACATCACCGCAGCCCTTGTGATAGCCGTCATAGGTGTGATAGGAAGCATGCTGATCATCCCGGGAGTGATGCAGAGAAACGAGGCACCGGCTGCCCCGGAAGAGGAGATGGGCTTTGTGGATTCACTCAAATCCACGGTAAGGCACAGGGAATTCCTCATCCTTGCAACCATGCTCTTCCTTTACCAGAGCGCATGCATCTGCATGACCGGAAGCGTGAACTACGTCGTCAACGGAGTTCTGGGCCTGCCTGCAAAAGCTTCCACCCCTATCTTTGCCGCAATGCTGATAGGAGCCCTCATCTCGGTAATAATATGGTCAAGGGTTGCAAAGAAGCTGGACAACAACTTCCTCATGCTGATAATCACCAATTTCTTCATGGCAGCAGCAGCCTTCCCGATGCTGTTCTGCCGCACCCAGCTGGCATTCTCCATCTTCATGTTCCTCTGGGGATTCGGCTTCGGCGGATGCTGGACCTTCATTGCCCCGGCCATGGCCGACGTTGTGGACAGCATAGTGCTGAAGGAACGCAAGCGCAACGAGGGCATGATAATGGGCGTAAGGGCCTTCTTCATGAGGCTCAGCTACGCCAGCCAGGGCATAGTCTTCTGGCTCTGCCACAGCCTCACCGGCTACGACAACGCCGCCCCGTCAATGCAGGCGCCGCTCGCGCAATGGGGTATCACAGCGCACATAGGCCTGGTGCCGTCGCTGTTCTTCCTCGCCGCCGCCCTGCTTCTGCTGATTACGAAGCCTATTCCGGCCGACAAAGCCCGCGCCAACAGGAAAGCCCTCAAGGAGCTGGGGCTGTAGTCATCGGACAGAATTCAGAGCCTCATCATACTGAAATCCCTGCGAGCCGAGCTTTTCTTCAAGCTCCCCGCGGGGAATTTCGTAATAGCTGCAGATATCGTCGAGGTCTTCGAACTCCCCGTCCCTCAGCAGGCGGTTGATTGCAGACACAAGCATGGCCGTGTCTGAAAGCGGAAGGTGGTCTATCATTTCTATCTTTGCTTTTTGGCGGCAAAGATAGCGAATACATCAATCTATTTTCCTTAAATTTACAGAAATTAGAAATTTTACAGTTGTTTTAGTACAGCTGCAAAAATAGCTGACGACCGCCTTTGTGGAAAGTGCCGTAATCCTTCATTTTTGGAAAATCAGGGAGGTTGGATTA
>JAGHUW010000175.1 GCA_018064625.1 Candidatus Cryptobacteroides equifaecalis
CTGTCATTCCACTCGATAGGGATGTAGTCCTGGATCATGGATCCGCTGTACTTGAATTCGGTAGGGCCGCCATAGGTGCAGCCTATGGTCTGACCGGCCCAGCCACCCTTGATCTTGTCCATGAGGGTCTCCTTGGACATGGTCACGGTGGAAGGCTGCTTTGGTGTACATGATGCAATTGCAGCAAGAGCAATCACAAGTACTGAAAGTTTACTGATTTTCATTGGTATATAAGAGTTTATACAAATTTAATCTTTTTACACGAAAAAAGAAAGATGCGGATCCTCTCGACCAGCATCTTTCACAAGAGCTAAAAGTAGTAAATATTACTGTTTGTTACGTTGTTCCGTATTATTCGTTTGCGACCTTGCCTGCCTTCTGGTCGAAGTAAATCTTCTCAGGGAAGAAGGCTGATGTCACCTGACCGCGTACGTTGCAAGCCTGAACATCCGTGAAGTCTGCATCGGTATCGATCTTGGTCTGGAGGCACTTGGTCTGCTTGAGGTAGCCCCAGAGCTGCTCGTCGGTGATATCATTGATTGCGTAGGTGTGAACCTCGAAGGTGATACCGTCCTCGTAGAGCTGGAGAGCTGCGTTGATGGCCTCGCTTGCCTCAGATGTACCCACTGTGATGATGATACCCTCGGCTGCATGCTCAACATCGAAGTTGATGTCATATGTCTTGTCACCGATCTTCACCTGCTTTGTGATGTACTCATACTCTACACCTGCACGGATTGCGAAGTCGTCTGCCTGTGCCTGATACTCTGCAGGGATAGGGATGATGATCTTTGCGTCAACGGTTGCGCGGATGTGGATAGAGGTCTTTACCTCCTTCCAGTCCTTGTGCTCCTGCTGGTGAACGTCGAACTCAACCTCTCCGTCAACTGTCTCAGGCTGCTCAGGGTCTGTAGGGTCTACCTCAGGGGTGTTCTCAGTGATTCTGAGAATCCAGTCTGTATAGACATCGTCGCTGTGCCAGGTCTTTGTCTTCTTGTCATAGTACTCATAGTCGAAGCCGATGTAGTAAACGCCGTCGATCATGAGGACGATGTACTTGTCCTTTACATTGTTACCGGATCCCTCTCCGTCTGTGCAGAAATAAGAGAAGATGGCGTTCTTGTCCTTGATGTCTGCGTAAACCTCCTTGGTATCCACGTTTCCATGGATGTACTTAGGGTTGGCGTTTCCGAGAGCCGGGTCATAGTCCACGAAGAGATGGTTCATTCCAAGACCCTTTCCGGTTGTCTTGTCCTTACCCTTGATCACATTGAGAACCCTGAAGTTCTTGAACGGGATAGCGGTCTTTCCAAGATCCTTGTCTGCGTTATTTGCGAAATAGTTGATGATGTACTCGCGCTGCTCCGGTGTGATCTCCGGTGTTGCGGTCTGATTGCCTGCCTTTGTTCCGATAGAACCCACAAGCTCAACCTTTGTATTGATGGTCTTGAGACCGTTGGCCTCATCTGTGTCAATCTTTGTACATGCTTCAGCTGCTGCGAAAGCAACGAGTGCTGCAACTGCGCTGTAAATAGCAATCTTTTTCATAACCTTTTTCATTTTATCGTCTTTTATACAGGGACCTTGATTATTCACCTGCAAACTGCTTGAATTCAATCTTTTCCTCTGAGAATGCCGTTGTTACCTGACCTTTGACGTTGCATGCCTGAGGACCTGTGAAATCATCGGTCACCGTAGTTCTGAGACACTGAGTCTGCTTGAGGTAGCCCCAGAGCTGATCGTCTGTGATATCGTTGACAGCGTAGGTGTGAACTTCGAAAGTCACGCCGTCTCCGTAGAGATCCATGGCTGCCTTGAGAGCCTCGGCATTGTCTTTTGCCTTTGCAGTGATAACGATTCCCTCCTGAGCATGCTCGATTTCGAACTCGAAGCTGTAGCTCTTTCCGCCAAGCTCTATGGTCTTGTTGATATACTCATACTGAACACCTGCGCGGATTGCGAAATCATCGGCCTGAGCCTGATACTCCTGAGGTACAGGGATTATGATCTTTGAATCAACCGCAGCGCGGATGTGGATAGAGGTCTTGATCTCCTTCCAGTCCTTGTGCTCCTGCTGATGAACATCGAACTCTACATTGTCTGTCTTTACAACTGAGCCTTCATCATCTGTCATGGTCTTGTAGTTTTCCATGATCTCTGCACCGTAGTCCGTATCGGCGATGTTCTTCCTGTCCTTTGTGGTAAGGATACCGTCTATATGCCAGCACTTGTCTGAATCCTGCCTCTTGCATATATACCAGAGGAAGTGAAGGTCTTCCTTGTGCTTGAGATATCCTGAGAAATCATTGCCCGGACCCTTGTCCGCATTCACGAGATCCTCGAGTGTAGGCTCGTCAACAATGATGCTCTGAACGGATGAACCGTCCTTTGAATATATATATTGAGGGAATTTTCCAGACTTCCAGTCAACATAAGAAAGAACCGTGCCGCTGTTGAGGGCAGTCATGGCAGACTTGCGTGCGCTGGTCTGAGGGAAATACTGTTTTGCAGGAAGATTGCTCTCATCCTCACCAGGGATATTGCCGTCTATACGGATATAATAATAAACCTGATACTTTCCATCTACGGGAACTCTCCAGTCAGCTGCCTTGGTGGTAGCCGGCTCTACATACTCCACCTTTGTATTGATGGTCTTGAGAGTCTGTGCCTGGTCTGCATCAATCTTAGTACATGCTTCCATTGCCGCTACGGTAACAAGAGCTGCAACTGTTCCGAAAGCCAAAATCTTTTTCATAATCTTTTTCATCTTTTAATATTGCAGGGACCGTCCCTGCCCGTTTCTAATTTCGAAAGCAAAAGTACATTATCCAACGGAATGATTGTTTCCAAAACGGATAATTATCTTTTCCTATTGGCAATTTTTCAATATGACAACAATATATTCAAAAAATTATTGTACTGTATCTCAATTATTTATGAATTTCTCTTGAAAAATTGCCCGTCAATTGGTAACTTTGATACCTTGAGATAACCAATTATGAAAAGAAGAGATTTTCTGAAAAACATCGGTCTTGCCGCGGCTGGAGCAGCCGTAGCCCCCGAACTCATGGCAGCGTCCCCAGCTCTTCCAGCAGAGGATGTAAAGATCAAAGGAGAACTTAATGATGTCAACATAGGCTTCCGTTCGCTGAAGGCAGACGTAAAGCGCCAGCTGACTGTAGTGATAGTAGGCGCCGGCAACCGAGGAACCGTATACACGGATTATGCTCTCAAATACCCGGATGTGGTAAAGATAGTTGGAGTATCTGATATAAACCCGGACCGTGCACAGCGAATGGCAAAAAAGCACAACATCCCGGCAGACCGCATCTACGGCGACTTCCACGAGATAATGGCAGTGCCGAAGTTCGCTGACGCAATGATCATAGCCACTCCGGACGACGTGCACTTCGAGCCTTGCATGATGGCTCTCGCCCTGGGCTACGACGTCCTCCTGGAAAAGCCTATGGCGCAGACGGCCGAACAGTGCCGCAGACTTCTGGCCCAGTCCCGCAAATACGGCAGGATACTCGCGACCTGCCACGTGCTCCGCTACGCACCTTACTTCCTTGCCCTGCGCCACTTCATCACCAACGGCACAATAGGCGACCTGGTGAGCATACAGCACATGGAGCCTATCCAGTACGCGCACATGTCACACTCATACGTGAGGGGAAAATGGCGCGACTCAAAGCAGACCACGCCAATAATACTTGCAAAGTCCTGCCACGACCTCGACATCATAAGGTGGCTGGTTGACAGCCCTTGCGAAAGCATAGTGGCCGACGGTTCCATCTACCTCTTCAAGGAATCCATGGCACCGGCAGGCGCTCCCGCACGCTGTACGGACGGCTGCCCTCACGAGGCAAACTGCCCTTATTCGGCAATAGACATATATGTAAGGAAGAAGGGCTACCTCTATGTCTTCGACAATCTTGACAAGAACGACGACAATGCCATCATGGAGCGCCTGCGCACCACGGAATACGGCCGCTGCGTATATCACTGCGACAACGACCAGCCAGACCACTACGTGGCAGACATGGTCTTCAAGGGAGGCGTGACTTCATCCTTCACAATGGATGCCTTCACCCCTTGGGGCGGCCGCCGCACCAGGGTCATGGGTACCCGCGGAATGATCGAGGGAGATATGAAATCGTTCACAATCACGGATTTCCGTACAAGAAAGACCTCTGTATGGAATATGGACGTGAATGAGGTTGCAGAGTACAAGGGAGCCGGCCACGGCGGCGGAGACCTTGCCCTGTTCAGAGACTTTGTGGAGGCCGTGGCCTACCAGGACCCTGCAAGACTCTCAAGCACGGTTGATGTTTCCATAGAGAGCCACCTCATGGGCTTCGCGGCAGAGAAGAGCCGCAAGAGCGGAAGAAAAGAAAAGCCATAACAGACCACCTACGATGAAAAGATTCCTCACCCTCGCCTTGATGTTGCTGACAGTCAGCAGCTTCGCAGCAAAAAGAGAGAACATCTGGCCGAAGGGCAAGATGCCGGACGCCCAGGCTCACCAGATAGCGGCCATGACAGACGAGTCCGAGGCACCCGGATTCAAGCCGGACAAGCACCGCTCGCCTTACCTCGAGTGGTACGACGCCCCGGCAAGCCCCAACGGCGGCTGCATGATACTCATATCGGGAGGTTCCTACCAGTGCACCTGCGACGTCGGGCTGATCAAGACCTGGAACGAGACCTTTACCGCCCTGGGCTTCCAGTGCGTGAACTTCGTATACCGCACCCCTCGCCCCGAGGGACTACCCATCTATCAGACCGCATGGGAAGACGGACAGCGCGCAGTGAAGCTCGTGCGCAGCCAGGCGGCAAAGCGCGGCTTCGACCCGGAAAGGATAGGCGTTGCCTCGATGTCGGCCGGATCGCATCTGGCACTGCTGCTGGCCTGCAATTCGCAGACCCCGGCCTACGAGGCTGTGGACGCCCTGGACCAGACCCCTTGCCACATCAACTGGGCAATAGTCGACGCTCCGGCCTACGTCACAACGGACGCCGAAACCGGCACGAAAGCCGAAAGGCAGGGCTACGGCAAGGACGTGAAGCTCTCCGAGGTATTCAAGTTCGATGAGAAGACCTGCCCCATGAGCCTGCACCACGGTGGCAACGACCCTTACTCTCCTAACGGTTCTACCTTGGTTTACAGAGAGTTGCGCAAGCGTGGCATTCCGGCCGAGCTGCACCTCTACGCGAACAAGAAGCACGGGGCCTTCGGCCTGGACAGAGGAATAGAGTTCATGAGGCAGATGGGATTCTTTGGAACCCTGGAGCCTGAGGTGAAGCTTATGGACAGATTCCCTTCAGACGAGGCCAGGGCCAGCGTTGTGAAGCAGGACATCTGGCCTGAGGGCAAGACACCTTGCTTCCAAGAGCACCAGTGCACCCCTTATCTCGAGTGGCACTTCCCTAAGGAGAAGAAGACAGACGCCATACAGATAATCTATTCCGGCGGATCCTACACCGGCAACAACCCGGACGACTTCGAGGTGGCCCCTGCACGCCGTTTCCTCAATGAGAAGGGCATGACCGTTGTGACCGTGAAATACCGCACACCGCGCCCGGAGGGCCTTGCAAAGCACACTACCGCATGGCAGGACCTCCAGAGAGCCATTAGGATAGTACGCAGCCAGGCTAAAGGCTACGGTCTGGATTCGGGAAAGATAGGAATCATGGGAAGCTCGGCCGGCGGACATCTCACCATGATGGGAGTAACCTCGTCCGTACACCAGAGCTATCTGCCTATAGATGATATAGATAAACTGCCTTGCAATGTGCAGTGGGGAATAGGAATCTACCCGGCCTACTCTCTCACGGACGGAGCCGAGAAGCCTAATGTACAGGGCGGCAACTACGACGACGCGGTGCTCGTGCCTGAATTCAGCTTCGACCTCAACACCTGCCCTATGCTCCTGATCCACGGAGACAGCGACCCTTGGGCATCCATGAACTCAGTGAAGATATGGGAGAAGATGCGCAGCATGGGCGTACAGTGCGAGCTGCACACCCTGGCAACCAGAAAGCACTGCTTCCAGAGAACTGCCTCCCCAGGCACTGGAAGCTACACCTGGCTGGACCGCATCGCCGAGTATCTCAAACTGTAAGAGGGAATCCTTGTGTTTTCCCAGAACTATAATGGCATGAAAAAACTCCTGTCTGTAATATTTGCATTGCTGGGCTGCCTTACTTTGTATGGGCAGCCCGCAGTTCTTGTACAGAGTTACTCCACGGATACCCTGATGACGCGATATGCTCTGCACTCGGTGTATTTCTCCCCGGAGAAGCTATACCTTCATGTGGACAGGACTGCATTCTGCGCCGGGGAGACCATATGGTTCAACGGATATCTGCAAAACGCCTCGTCTGAGAGGCTGGAAGCCGCCAGCAACTATATATACGTGGAGCTGACGGCGCCGGACGGCAGCATAGAGCGCCGCGTCAAGATCAGACGCGAGGGCACTTCCTTCCCGGGCTGCATCTTCATCCCGGACGACATCGACGGAGGACGCTACGTCCTCAAGGCATACTCCCTCTCGCAACTTGACCAGAGCCAGGATTACTACTTCCATCAGGACATCACGATCATCGGCCCGGAACCTGCCGCCAAAGGAGCGAGAGCTGGCAAGGCGGACAAGGGAATCGACGTCAGCTTCTATCCCGAAGGCGGGCGTTACTTCGCCGGACAGCCCGCCAGGATAGGGGTCAAGGCCATGGACAGCCGCGGCAGGAGCGTGGATGTCAGCGCCTTTCTGGCAGACGGAAGCGGCAACAGGCTCGCATCCTTCCAGACCAGCCACGACGGCATGGGGCAGCTGCAGTTCCTCCCGGAGGAGGGAGAGAAGTACTTCCTTGAGACAGGGGACGGCAGGCGTTTCCCTCTGCCCGGAGCCTCCGAGAGCGGGGCAAGCATCAGTGCCACAGGGCTTTCCGGGCGTGTGATGGTGCGCGTGAGCGGCAAGGGTGAGGGCGTGTACAGCCTCTTGCTCCGGGACATCTCTTCCATGAGAAAGGTGGCCGACCTCAGCCTCGGCCCGCAGCCGCGAAGCTTCATAATCCCCCGCGAGGAGCTTTCCGCGGGCATCAACCATCTGCTGCTGCTCGACTCCGGGGGACGCATGGTATCCGAACGTCTTTTCTTCGAATACGGCTCCGCAAAGCCCGTGCTGACGCTTTCCGGCAGCGCCGAAGCTCTGGGCATGAGGGATGCCGCAAGCGTGCAGCTAAGCCTCACCGGGGCCGACGGGAACCCGCTTGAGGGCTGCTGCTCGGTGTCCGTCGTGGGCGCCTCGCTGGCCTCCTGCCGCCAGGCCGACGGAATAGACTCTTACATGCTGCTCAGCTCGGAACTGCGCGGCACAATCAACGACCCGCGCTGGTACTTTGACCCGGAGGTCCCTCTGCGCGAGCGTTCGCAAGCCCTGGACCTGCTGATGTTGATCCAGGGCTGGAGCTACTACGAACTCGGGGAAATTGCCAATCCTCGCAAGCCCCTGGACCTGAGGAAGCATGCGCGCGAGTTCATGCAGTTCATACGCGGAAAGGTGGAGAGGACCTTCTCCTCCAAGGCACCCACGGACTTCATGATGACGGTGCTTTTCCCTTCGCTCGACAAATCCAAGACAGTGAATGTGGGTCAGGGCAAGCGTTTCATTCTTGACAGCCTCAGCTTCGAGGAAGGCAACGGCGTGATGATAAAGATCTCCCGCGGCGGAGGAAAGCTGGACTACATCCCTTCCTGGGAGGGAGACGAGTTTGCGCCGGAGTACGTGTATGCATCGGCCCCGGGCAGCTCGGACGGCGTTTCCGGGGGCGCGGCTCTGGAACTCGCCTCCACGGACACGCTGCGCGCGGCGGTGATATCGGCAGACGCATCCGCGGCGGTGCTGGGAATACGCGGACACACGCTTCCGCGCGAGGATTACAAGATGTTCGGCTCGTATACCCTGATTCAGTACCTCAGGATGAAGGCGCCGAATTTCAGCTTCAACGGCGAGCAGATGCGCAACACCAGAACGCAGATGCTGGACAGCTACGGCCTGCACAACGGAGGCGATGACATGTGGGACGAGTCTCCGGTGAAGCTCGTGGTGGACGGTTCCGTGGAGCCGTGGGTGGGATTCGAGAACGTGACCATCAGCGAGATAGAAAGCATTTCGATATCCAACGACCCGGACCCTGTCTATGGGGCACGCGAGGGCGTGGTGGCAATCAAGCTGCAGTACGGCACAAGGGTGACGCATCTGTCGGACACCGAGCCTTCGCTGATCTACTTCACCCCGTTAGGCTATCAGAGCCCGCAGAAATTCTACGCTCCGCGCTATGACCTTGGCTTTTCCACCACGGAGGCGGACAGGAGGAACACCCTTTTCTGGGAACCGCAGCTGCAGATACGCGGCGGCAAGGCTGAATTCACCTTCTGCACGGACGACAGGGAGAAGCACGCATACGTGGTCTGCGTTGAGGGAATGAGCGCGGACGGCGAGCCTTTTTCTGTATCAAAGGCGCTCTGATCGATTGCAAAATCGCATAATTTTGCGCTTTTTTCCGATTTAGCAATACATTATCCTTATTATAACTTTATATTTGTCAAATAATTCAGATTCATATGAAAAAGATATTCACAATCGTGGCAGCAGCCGCTGCCCTTCTCTGCTCATGCAAGCAGAATCAAGTGCCGCAGCCAGTGAAGGTGGCTGACTATCTCTGGGAGATAACTGTTGACGATTATACCAGCGAGGTTCCAAACTATCTCGAGAAAGATCTGGGAACAGAATTCGGATGTACAGCCGTACGCAACGGAAACTATTACGGACGCAACCTGGACTTCTTCGTAAGCGAGGCTGCAGAGATCATCGTGCACACCCCTGCTAAGGAAGGACGTCACGCAGTTGTAGGCGTGGGACGCCTTTTCACCATGAACGATGAGGAACTTGCCGCAGGCCTCACCGCCGAGCAGCTCTCCATCCTCCCTTGGGGCATGTTTGACGGAATCAACGACGCAGGCCTGTTCTGCAACATGAACGTGACTCCGTTCGGTGATTCAGGAATCCCTCACACCAGCCCGAACCCTGAACTTCCTGAGGTTCACAGCGGATTCCTTGTACGCGCCCTGCTCGACAACTGCGGCAGCGTGGATGAGGCCGTCGAGTTCATCAACACACACAACATCGTGGGCATGAACAAGGGCGGTTTCGACCTCCACTTCATGATCGGCGACCCTGAGAAGACCGTCGTGCTCGAGTACATCGACAACAAGGCCGTGATCAAGGAGCAGAACATCATGACCAACTTCCTCGTGAACGCTCCGGCACTTACCCCGCACGCAGACGGCATCGAGCGCTACAATATCATCAAGGAGAACTTCGCCGAGGGTGGCGAGTCAATGGAGGGCATGTGGAACCTCCTCAAGAGAGTCAAGTTCTCACAGGCTTACGACCCTGAGGTAGTTCCTTTCTGGATGTCCGAGTTTGTTTCAGTTGATCCAAGTTACACCATAGATACTCCGGTAGAGACCATACTCGCACACGAGAAAGTGCAGGAAGACATTGCAAACTTCAAGCACTTCAAGGAGACAGGCGAATATACCAAGGAGATGGGACTCTGGTTCACAACGCACAACAGTACCTACGACATCGCGAACAGGGCCCTCTGGGTAACAATCCGCGAGGATTACGACAACATCTACAAATTCAGCCTCTGATAGTTTTTCATGAGGAGGCTGTATCTCATTCTGGCCATACTGGCACTGGCATCTTGCGGAAAACAGGGGGAACACTTCGTGATAGGTGTTTCCCAATGTTCCGAGGATGCATGGAGAGGCAAGCTCAAGTCCGAGCTGGAGATGGCCAACTTCTTCCACGACGGGATAGAGTTGCGCTTTGTCTCCGCCCATGACGACAGCCAGCTTCAGGAGAAGCAGGTGGATTCTCTCGTTGCTCAGGGAATAGATCTCCTGATCATATCCCCGAACCAGCAGACCCAGCTGCTTCCTTCCATCGAAAGAGCATTTGACAGCGGGATTCCCGTCATTCTCTTCGACAGAAAGATTGCCTCGGAGAAATACACATCCTTCATGGGCGTGGACAACTTCGAGATAGGAAAGCTTCTGGGGCAATATGCCGGAGAGAACCTCGCGAAAGGCTCCAAACTGATAGAGATAAAGGGACTCGAGGACTCTTCCCCCGCAAACGAGCGGCACAACGGCTTCATATCCGCCATCAGGAGCTATCCTCAGATCCAGATCGTGGGAGAAGCTCACGGAGACTGGACCAGGGAGTCCGGCTACAAGGCCATGGAAAGCATCCTTTCCGCGTATGACGGTCCTGTGGATTGCATCATGGGCGGAAATGACAGAATGGCCGAAGGTGCCCTGGAGGCTCTGCGCCGCCACCGCCCTGACGCCCGCCCCATGGTTCTGGGCGTGGATGCCCTCCCAGGCAAGGGAGAAGGAATACAGCTGGTCAGGGATTCCATACTCACAGCCTCAGCGATTTATCCGACCCACGGCGACGAGCTTCTGGACCTTGCGGTATCCATATTGAACAGCCGTTCCTGCCTCAAGGAATACATCATGCCCACGAGCCTTGTGACCTCAGGCAACGCCAGGATACTCCTTCTCCAGAATGAGGAGCTGGAAAGAAGCAACAAGAGCATACGTCAGGCAAAGAAGCAGATAGAGAATATCAGGATAGCCATGAACAACCAGCAGATGCTCCTGCTCTCTGTGGTAGCCATACTCCTGATAAGCCTCATCTCCATCATAATCATAGCAAGGGAATACAGAAAGAACAAAAGGCTTTCCCAGATACTTGCCGAGCAGAAGGAGATTGCCGAGGCCCAGAGGGATGAGCTTGAACTGGAACGCGACCGCCTGATAGAGGCCCAGTTGGCCAACAGGGAGAGCAATGAGGTGAATGAGATACTCAGCGGACGGGAAGAGATTTTCCGCGCGGAGAATGAATTCATGCAGCGCTTCAAGAATGTGCTCAAAGACAATCTCTCCAACGAGGAATTCGGAGTCGAGCAGATAGGCGCCGAACTCGGATACTCGAGAGTCCAGCTCTACAGAAAGGTCAAGGCCATGACAGGCAAGTCCCCGGTGGAGTTCATACGCAGCACTAGACTGGCCTACGCCAAGCTCATGCTCAGCGATTCGAGCCTCTCCGTATCAGAGGTCGCATACAGGGTGGGATTCTCCTCCCCAAGCTATTTCTCCAAGTGTTTCAAGGAGGAATTCGGATCGCTCCCTTCCAATAATTAGGATATTTGTTTCAAACTTGATAAGAAATGTTGCATGTAACAGAGTATGCAACATTTTTTTTGTATATACAGGTGTTACCTTTTTATTTTTGTTCTTGGACAAATCCCAAAAAATTTTAATAATATGGTAAAACACCTAAAACTTCTAACCACCCTCGCGGCATCCCTGCTGCTCTGTGTCCAGGCCATGGCCCAGACAATAGAGGTAAAGGGAACCATCGTGGGTAAGAATGACGGCGAACCACTCATCGGTGCCGGCATTGTAGAAGCAGGCACCACAAACGGAACAATTTCCGACTTCGATGGAAATTTCACCCTCAAGGTGGCTGCAGGAACTATTCTGGAATTCTCTTACATAGGATACCAGACAGTAAGAAAGGAAGCCGCTGAACAGATGTTCATCGAGCTTGAAGATGACAACCTCCTCCAGGAGGTAGTCGTTACCGGTTATCAGGTACAGCGCAAGGCAGACCTCACAGGCGCCAT
>JAGHUW010000061.1 GCA_018064625.1 Candidatus Cryptobacteroides equifaecalis
GAGCTGGAATATGCCCGCAAGTCTATTTACGGCGAACTTCGCAGCCGCAGTGACCTTGACCTCATCATTGTCCTGGGAGATCTGGTGAACGAGAAAACGGATCTGATACAACCATCGGAACAGCTTCTGGACCAGACGGGAAAACCATGGTTCAGGGTCAACGGCAACCATGATGGCCGCAATCCTGTAAGGGACACGGCCGTCACCATGCGCCATACCTGCTTCATTCTCATGAACAACATACGCCGCTCCCGCAAGGGCGGGTACGACGGAGGCTTCAGCGAGTCTCAGAAGGCGTGGCTTAGACGTCAGCTCGAAAAGACGCCCGCCAATGACAGGGTAGTGCTCTGCACACATATCCCCGTGTCTCAGAGCCGCGGCCTGGACAGCCTTGCGAACATTCTCGCCGGCAGGGAGAACGTTCTTTTTGTCAGCGGGCACACTCATAATGTGGACCGTCACATCGTGGAGCGCGGGACTGAGGAACTGGTTGCCGGCGCAAGCTGCGGTACCTGGTGGAGGGGAGTGAAAGACAGGGACGGTGTGCCATACGCACTGATGAACTGCGGCGCTCCGAGGGGATATTTCGTTGCCGATTTCAGCACGGGCCGAGCTACGCAGCGCCCCGGGAGCTGGTACAGGCTCAGCTACAAGGCCGTCGGCAGGGAAGATGCCGCGTCGGCCCGAATCATCGACGGCACGCTCTATGTGAATGTCTTCGGTGCTTCGCGCGAGGGGGATGCTTCGCTCAGCGTAGGGGGAAAGCGCCTGAAATTGCAGCACCGCTACTGCGTGGCTCCGGAAGCAAGGGATGTGATTGAGGCCAATGCCAAGACTGACAAGGAGTACCGCAGGGCGCATAAGGAAGAGTTCATGCCGCTCCGCAATCTGCCATCCCCGCACATATGGGCGCTGGACCTGGACCCTCAGACTGAGGCCTACCTCAGGCAGGCTGGAGATGTGACTCTTCACTACAGAGACCGCAACATGAAGCTTGCTGAAAAGTTGTTGATATCTTTTTGACAAGGCTTGAAAAGTCCCTTTATTATCCTGAAAAAAAGAGTTAAATTCGCGTGGTTTTTTAACTGTATAAAAATGAAAGCACTTACTGGCACAGATTTCAAATTTCCGGGACAGGTATCCAAGTACACCGGAAAAGTACGTGATGTTTACAGCATCGGAGATGACTACCTCATAATGGTCGCTACAGACCGCATTTCAGCCTTCGACGTGGTCCTTCCAAAGGGCATACCTTTCAAGGGACAGGTACTCAACCAGATTGCGGAGAAGTTCCTCGATGCAACATCGGATATCATTCCAAACTGGAAAATAGCAGCTGTGGACCCTATGGTCACAGTGGGCTACCGCTGCGAGCCTTTCAAGGTCGAGATGGTCATTCGCGGATATCTCACAGGCCACGCATGGAGAGAGTACGCTGCCGGCAAGAGGACACTCTGCGGTGAGGTGCTTCCTGAGGGCATGGTAGAGAACCAGAAGTTCCCTAAGCCTATCATCACCCCGACGACCAAGGCTGACGCAGGTCACGACCAGGACATCAGCAAGGAGGAGATCATAGCCCAGGGCATAGTTTCCCGCGAGGACTACGAGCAGCTCGAGGCCTACACCCAGGCACTCTACAAGAGGGGCTGCGAGATGGCTGCCGAGAAGGGACTCATCCTCGTCGACACCAAGTACGAGTTCGGAAAGCGTGACGGAAAGATCATCCTCATGGACGAGATACACACACCTGACTCATCCCGCTACTTCTACAGCGAGGGCTACGAAGAGCGCCTTGCAAAGGGAGAGCGCCAGAAGCAGCTCAGCAAGGAGTTCGTGCGCGAGTGGCTCATGGCCGGCGGGTTCCAGGGCCAGGAGGGCCAGAAGGTGCCTGAGATGACAGACGAGGTCGTTTCCGGAATCACAGCCCGCTACATCGAGCTCTATGAGCACGTGACAGGCGAGAAGTTCGATGCCACCGAGTGCGACGACGTACTCGCTCGTATAGAATCCAACATCAACGCATTCCTTCAGAAATAGCATTAGACATGATAGAAAGATATTCCAGAAAAGTGATGAGGGACGTCTGGACTGAGGAGAACAAGTTCAACGCCTACCTGAAGGTTGAGATCCTTTCCTGCGAAGCTTGGAGCAAGCTCGGCGAGATTCCTGCCGAGGATGTGGACAAGATCCGCGAGAAGGCCACTTTCAGCATACCGCGCATCCTCGAGATTGAGGAGCAGACACGTCATGATGTGGTTGCATTCACCCGCGCCGTGAGCGAGAGCCTTGGCGAGGAGAGGAAGTGGGTGCACTTCGGACTCACCTCCACTGACGTTGTGGATACAGCCAACGGTTACCTCATCAAGCAGGCAAACGCAATCATCCTCAAGGACCTCGAGGAGTTCCTCGAAGTGCTCCGCAAGCGTGCCATCGAGTTCAAGGCAACCCCTTGCATAGGACGCACCCACGGCATTCACGCAGACATCACCTCTTACGGCCTCAAGTGGGCTCTCTGGTATGAGGAGATGAAGCGCAATATAGAGAGGTTCAAGTTCGCTGCCAAGGGAGTGGAATGCGGAAAGATGAGCGGTGCTGTGGGTAACTTCGCCAACATCCCTCCGTTCATCCAGGATTACGTCTGCGAGCATCTCGGAATCGACAGTGCAGACATCTCCACCCAGGTTCTCCAGAGAGACCGTCACGCATTCTACATCGCAACGCTTGCCGTCATAGCTTCAACACTCGAGCAGATGGCTACGGAGGTCCGCAATGCCCAGAGGACAGAGGTCCGCGAGGCCGAGGAGGCTTTCCGCAAGGGCCAGAAGGGCTCCAGCGCCATGCCTCACAAGCGCAACCCAATCTCCAGCGAGAACATCTGCGGCTGCGCACGCGTGATGAGAGGCTACATGTCCGCATCGGCAGAGAATGTGGCACTCTGGTACGAGAGGGACATCTCCCACTCTTCCACAGAGCGCATCATCCTTCCGGACGCAACAGAGCTTCTCGACTACATGCTCTGCCGCTTCAAGGGCATACTCGAGAACCTGACCGTATACCCTGAGAACATGCTTGCAAACATCTACCGCACCAAGGGCGTCATCTTCGCACAGCGTGTGATGAACGCACTCATCGGCAAGGGGCTCGTACGCGAGGAGGCTTACGACACTGTGCAGCCTATCGCCATGCAGGCATGGACCGAGGGACTTGACTACCAGACCCTGCTCAAGGCCAGCCCTAAGGTCATGGGCCTTCTGAGCGAGGAGGAGCTTGACGCATGCTTCACCCTTGAATACTATTTCAAGAACGTGGACTATATATTCAAGAGAGTTGGTATAGAATAATAATGCCTTATATATGAAAGTAGCTGTAATAATGGGATCCACCAGCGACCTGGAGGTCATGTCTCCAGCGCTCAAGACCCTTGAAGAATTTGGTATAGAAGTAGAAAAAAGAGTGATCAGCGCACACCGTACACCGGATCTGATGTG
>JAGHUW010000070.1 GCA_018064625.1 Candidatus Cryptobacteroides equifaecalis
TTTTTTCAGTGGTACCAAGCACACTTGAAACCGCGAGCTATCTTTGAAGTGCGCGGAATCGCACTGCAAAGATAGCACTAAAAATCGAATATGAAAGACTATCTGTTATAGACATGGATGCTTGTATGGGCGGACGGCAGGTAGTTCACGCCGTACCAGGTCATCTGTATGGCCGCAAAGGAAATGGTCACAGCCACGAGAAACAATATCTTTCCCCTCTTGCTATTGTACCTTATATGCGAGCCGGCAAGGCTGAACAGCCAGGTGGCTGCAGCCCAGCACTCCTTGGGATCCCAGGTCCAGTAGTCTCCCCAGGCTATCTTTGCCCAGGCCGCACCGCAGAGCATGCCCAGGATGAGCAGGGCCGACGAAGTACGGAAAAGCTTCGAGGCCAGAGCGGCAGCCTTTTCATTCCCCCACAGGGAAACGACGCAGCATATCAAAGCCAGCGACATGATGGAATAGGCGCTCATGTAAGCCGCAAGATGAGGCACGAACCAATAGCTGCGAAGGGCAGGCATGAGCGTGCCGAAGTTGATGCGGGCCAGCGAGATTGCCGTGAATCCGATGGCGAGCACGATGGCGAGCGGCAGCACCGCGCGGCTGTTCCATGCGAACGCTGTAGACAGCAGAGCTCCTGCCGCGAGCAGCAGGGCACCCACGATGCCGAAGGGCAGCCAAGGGTCGCGCACGCACTTGAGTACGCTGTAACTCTGGGCGGCGTGGTCGTAGTCGGCCTGATATATAAGGTAGCCCTTATGCCAGCATGGGTGGTTGACGCTGGTGACGAGTTCCTTTCCGCCCGCGTCCAGCACGCTGGTGTACTGCTTCGGGCTCACGCCGTCATCGTAAGTGTCTATGCGGAATTCCTTCAGCCTAAGCTCGAAAGGAAGAGGAACCGGGGTTCCGTCAGCCGTCAGCCCCACGTGCGTGCTCTGCTCCTTCCCTACCGGGAGCTGGCAGTCCACCAGGTCCGGGGCGCCGAAGAAGGCACCGAAGCAGATGAGCAGTATCCCCCAGTGATTCAGCCTGAAGCTGAGGGACCCGCCCTTGAAAGTCCACAGCACGTATGCCAGGGACAGCATCAAAAGGAAAGAGAGCGCAAGGAAAACCGCGCTCTCATGCAAAGCAAGAGCCCAGGTACCCTCTACCGCCATGAAAATGGCAAGGGCGAAGAGAAGTACCCCGGGCAGTATGAAATATATCTTTTCCTTATTCCACATCCTTAGGCAGTACCAGATTGAGAACTACCGCAAGGATGAATACCACTGCAACGCAGTTGTCTGCGAAGACAGTCTTGACGATATCAGGGAAGATGTTGAACATCTCGCTGGCCTGGGTGAATCCGAGACCCACGCAGAGAGACATTGATACGATGATAAGGTTGCGATGGCTTGAACCGCACTTTGCAACCATGCCGATACCGGCGTAAACGATGCTTCCGAACATCATGATGGTGCAGCCGCCGAGCACAGCCTGAGGGATCGAGGTAAGAATCACACCCACTGCAGGGAAGATACCTGCGAGAATCATGATCACGGCGCCGGTAGCGATTGCGAACCTGTTGACAACCTTGGTCATGGCAGCAAGTCCCACGTTCTGGCTGAACGATGTGATAGGGGTACAGCCGAATACGCCGGCGATGGAGCTCACGAAACCGTCACATGCGAGTGAACCGGAAATCTCCTTCTCGCTTGCATCGCGTCCGAGGGCGGAAGATGCAAGAGCCGATGTATCACCGATGGTCTCTGTTGCAGAGACAAGGAAGATTGCAACAACTGAAAGGATTGCGCCAAGGTGGAACTCAGGTGCGAAAGGAAGGATCTTTGGAAGCGCAACTACAGAAACGCCATGGAGTCCTGAGAAATCCACTGCTCCCATGCAGATTGAGAGTACATAACCCACTACGAGACCGCAGAGAACTGAAAGCGAGCGGAGGAAGCCCCTGCCGAAGACCTGGAAAAGGAAGCAGGCAAGAAGGGTCACGCCACCGATAATCCAGTTCTGAACAGAGCCGAAGTCTGCGGCTCCCTGGCCGCCGGCGAATGAATTTGCACCGATAGGAAGGAGAGAGAAACCGATTGCGGTAACGACCGTTGCAGCAACTATAGGAGAGATTATCTTGATCCAGTATTTTGCAAAAAGACCGAGCAGACCTTCAACGATACCGCCGACGATGATGGCTCCCATGAGGGTACCCATACCCTGGCTGAGACCGATGCCGATGGCAAGCGAGAGGAAGGTGAAGCTGATACCCATAACGATAGGAAGCTTCGCGCCGATCTTCCATACAGGATAGAGCTGGATAAGGGTTCCGATTCCCGCAATGATCATGGCATTCTGAACCAGACTTGCAGAAAGGCCGGCCTCAAGGCCTACGACATTGGCAAGAATGATGATTGGAGTTACATTGGCCACGAACATGGCCAGCACATGCTGAAGACCGAATGGAACCGCCTTTGCAATAGGCATGCGTCCATCCAACTGGTAGATAGTGTCTTTGGTACTCATTGTTTTTTATCTGAATTTTATGGTATTTGTCTCGGCATCCATCTCATCGATGAGAGCAAGCGACTCTATTCTCATGCCGTTCGCCCTGAACCTGTCTCCCGCACCCTGCATTCCCTTCTCCACGGCTATTCCCACACCTACAAGCTCGGCTCCTGCCTGCTCAATGATGCTGGAAAGGGCTGTCAGAGCCGCTCCGTTTGCAAGAAAGTCATCAATCACAAGAACCTTCTCCCCCGGTTGGAGATAGCTTTTGGTAACTATCACGTGATTGGTCACCTTATGTGTGAACGAGAATGCGTCTGCCACATACTTGTCGTCATCCATGGTGACGATTCTCGGATTCTTCTTTGCATACAGTACCGGAACATGGAAATAATGCCCTGCCATTGTGGCGATGGCTATTCCGCTGGATTCTATGGTGAGAATCTTGTCCACCTGCAGCCCCTCGAAACGTCTCTTGAATTCCTGGCCCATCCAATCCATGAGATCGACATCGATCACATGATTGAGGAAACCTCCAACCTTGAGGACATTGCCCTCCTTTACAACTCCATCTCTGAGAATCCTTTCTTCCAATCTGTTCATAACTCAGGTCTTTTAATGATGATATTTACTACAGTTCTAATTTCGCAAAACTTGCAAGGAATCTTATAATCTTGAATTTCAGCATCTTTCCCTCGAGAAGTGGAAGGAAGAGCTTGCCAATTTTAGGGAATTTGTACAGAACCATTCCAGCCTTGACGTATGCGGAACAGCGTATCTTTTCCATGTCCTCCCTGCTCGGCTCCCCATTGAAATAATATTTGAGGAACAGCCTGTAGAACCTGTCCATATCCTTGTGTTCCATATGGAAGAGGCTCTTGGTAAGCTGTGGTGGCATTATGTAGAGAAGAAGATACATATTACCCAGATCCATTGCCGGATCTCCGTATCCGAAAGCACCCAGATCTATCCAGTAGTACTTGCCGTCTGCCGTGATGAGATTGCCGACCTGCAGGTCTCCGTGAATGCAGGTCTTGGAATGATCCATTTTTGACATATAGGACCTGAGCTTTTCCTTTATCTCATCCGAGCACGGAATCATATCGATTCCTTCAGTATATTTGCTGACCTTGTCTTCGAAAACGTCTGTATTGCAGGGAGTGGTATGCATCGTGCGGCTCATCTCTGCCATCACGCGTGCCATCTCGTCTATACGGGACGGATCGTCGGCAAGAAGCCTGGCAAGGGATTTCTTTCCCTTTATCCTCTGATCGATATGACCGTAACGCTGCCCATCGGTAACAAACTCGTAGATTGTTGGAGTAGGAAGTCCAAGTTTCTGTACCTCAACTGAATACAAGACTTCAACTTCAGACTTTTCCTTATCCCATGCCGGGCTGTTAAGCTTCAGTATCACGCTGTCATCGGTCCTATTGAAGTACGACTGACCAATACCACCGGCCCCGAATGCTTCCCATTCATCAAGATCAATAAGCTTAGCTTCCATACAA
>JAGHUW010000054.1 GCA_018064625.1 Candidatus Cryptobacteroides equifaecalis
CAGTTCCATCAGCACCGGAAGGCGTCCGTCATCCACACGCGGGCCGTCCGTCATGCCGAAGCATTCCTGCAGACGGACTCTCAGAACAGGGGCCTCGGCACCCTGACGATATTCCAGGCGGAAACGCTTCCCTCCCGGCAGCACGGCGTGTGAAGGTGCAAGCCTGTCCACAGTCTGCTGCTGGCCATAATCCAACAGGGACCATATCACCGCACGCATGTCCACACGCTTCAGGGCAGCTGCCGTGCGCACACCCGGGGCAAAAACAGGCAGCCACTCCCCCGCCCTTGAGAGAACGGCCGTGGTGGAAATATCGGGAAGTTCAAGTTCAGGGTGCCATGCGGCAACGCTGGCAACGCGTCTCTGAAGGGCAAGGACCTCGTCGTTGAAATCAAACATCGAAAGGCCTTCCTTCTGCGCCGCTGCGGCTACAACAGCCGTGAGCTCATCCGAGCCGACATCATGAAGTTCAGCTGAGGAAAGCACCAGCCTGCCTATGCGCAGCTCTTTGCGGGCAAGCACGGATCCGGATCGGGAATCCCATGAAACATTGTCCACGCTACGTGCAAGTCCCTCTATCATAGAAGGTTCAAGAGCCTCTGCAATGAAGATGCGGCCCACTGCCCCAGGTCTCACGGAAACGTCTGGCGCGACTATCCATTCGCAGGAAAGGAGAGAATCTGCCGAATCGAAAGCTACAGGATCACCGCTGGAGAGAAGGTATTCCCTGCGCCCAAGGTCCCTCAGACGCCCTATCCTTTCTGGGAAAGCACCGGCAAGCAACGTCCCGACCTGATAAGGGTCTACGACATAATCGGCCCCGGCATCCACACTTACGCCCAACTTTGCACGAAGCAGGCGCATATATTGGTCCGATGTCCTTATTATCCTCTGCCACAGGGCATTGCCCGGCCTGCCGGAATTACGGACCCGGCAAAGTTCCTCAAGCCTGAGGGCAAGTTCGCAGCCCTGGGCAGACGCAGCCAAAGGGTCTTTCTCCTCCAGCAGGGCAGCCATATCGGCAGCCATGGCGGCGGGCGCCCCCACATCGGCCGAACTTAAGAGCATCCTCGCTATTCGCGGGTGGCAGGGAAGGGCGGAAAGCTTCTGGCCGAGCGGCGTAATTCCCTTTGAATCAAGGGCCCCAAGCATCTCGAGCAGGCTACGGGCGGAACTGAGGGATGTCCCGGGAGGAGGGGTGAGCCAGGGCAGCTGAGAGGCATCGGTCCCACCCCACGCCGCAACGTCAAGCACAAGCGGTGCAAGGTCGGCCTCCAGAATCTCCGGCGTTCTGGACGGAGCCATCTGCCTTTCGGCCGCGGCATTCCAGAGACGATAGCATACGCCCGGGGCAACACGGCCCGCACGGCCCCGGCGCTGGTCGGCCATATCCTGACTGATGCGCACGGTCTCCAGCCTGCTCAGCCCCGTCTGCTGGTTATAGACCATGCGCCTGCAAAGGCCGGAATCCACCACCACACGCACACCCTCGATGGTCAGCGAAGTCTCCGCAACCGGAGTCGCGAGAACCACTTTGCGCGTTCCTGGTGCCGACGGGGCAATGGCTGCACGCTGCTGATCGAACGGGAGCATGCCGTAAAGGGGATAAAGTCTGGTCGGCCCGAGGCTGTCCTTGAGCAGCTCCGCGCACCTGCGTATCTCCGCCTCCCCGGGGAGAAAGGCAAGCACATCCCCTTCATGTGCCCTGTGCGCTTCCAGAACGCAGCGTGCGACCCTTTCCGCAATATCCCGCGGGTCCGGCACGTCCCTGGACCAGATGGTCTCCACAGGGAACATGCTGCCCTTGCCTTCAAGCAGCGGAGCATCGAGGGCGGTGCAGACCGGCCCTGCGTCTATGGTGGCCGACATTATTATGATGCGCAGCTCAGGGCGGAGCTGACGCTGAGTCTCAAGGGCCATGGCCAAAGCCTGTTCGCAGACGAGACTGCGCTCATGGAACTCGTCGAAGATGAGAACCGAGACTCCTTCCAGAGTCGGGTCGTCTATTAGCATGCGGCTCAGAATGCCCTCTGTAAGAACCTCTAAACGGGTTTTTGCAGATACCTTGGACTCGAGCCTCACACGGTAGCCCACAGTCTCCCCGACCTTCTCCCCAAGATTGCGGGAAAGGCGTTCGGCTATCTGGCGGGCGGCAATACGACGGGGCTCCAGCATCAGAATCTTCCCCTCGGGGATATTCTGAGACTGCCGGAGCCCCTTGAGTATCTCAAGCGGCAGGACAGTGGATTTTCCCGTTCCCGGAGGCGCGGTCACCACGATCCTGGCCGACTGTTCAATTGTCCTGTTTAATCTGGCCGCTAAATCAAGCACTACTTCCTGCGTCCGTGACGACGTTTCTTGTTTGCAGCAGGAATGATCACTGCCGCAGCGAGTGCAATGATGGCGATGACGATTACGATGTAGGTTGTAGAGCTTGCGTTGTCACCCTTCACGCGTGCCCACATCTCGAGAAGCTTGTCTGTATCCTGGCCCCAGTCATGCTCGAGGGCGCAGCGGTCTATCACAGCCTGATCCGGATAGAGTGCAGGATTGACGCATACGCTGTCTGCCTGAGGACCGAAGAAATATGTAAGGTCGATAGGCTCGTATTCCTCGTCCATCTGGGACTCAAGAACCTCGTATGCACCGTTGGCGGCAACATAGCCGGTCACGTCCATGTTGCGGATAGCGATATCCGGACGGCACATGAAGTCGATCCAGTAGGTTGCAGCCTTGGTGTTCTGGGCATACTTAGGGATAACCCAGCCGTCGAACCATACGGTACTTCCTTCCTCAGGAACGGTGTACCTAAGCTCCACGCCCACAGCAGCGGCCTCCTCGATAGCCCACACGGCGTCACCGCTCCAGTTGAGCGAGAGCACTGCGCGCTCCTTGGTCATCTGCTCCTTGCCGAAGTCGGCCTCCCATCCGCAGATGTTGTCCTTTGCAGATCTGAGGAACTCCTCTACAGCGGCGATGGACTCGGTTGAAGAATCTGACATGAGCTCCTGAAGGGTCACGCTTCCCTCATGAAGTTCCTTCTGCTTGAGGTAGATGAGAACCGGAGCGTAAACATCCCTCGGAGCATCCTTCATGAGCACCTGATCCACGAATTTAGGATTGCGTACGGCATTCCAGGTAGATGCCTCCTCATCGGTGACATACTTTGGATTGTAAATGAGTCCTGTTGTTCCCCACATGAAAGCCACAGAATAGTCGTTTGCATCGATTTCATTGTTGATCGATGCGAACATCTTCTGGATATATGGAGACTTGTTGTGCGCGATGTAGTTGATGGAATCAGGGATTGCAGCGAAATCCAGAGGCAGGAGGAGTCCGTTGTTGAGCATGCGCTCTATGATGTAGTCTGAAGGGCAGACAACATCATAATCCTCATGTCCTTTCTCAATCTTGGAGAGCATAGTCTCGTTGATGTCGAATGTCTGATATACAACCTGGATAGTCTCTCCAGTCTGCTCATGGTACCACTGCTCGAACTCAGGGATTACGGTCTCGTCGATGTAGTCTGACCAGTTGTAAACCTTGAGGATCTGAGTTCTGTCCGAGCCACAGGAAACTGCCATGGCAAGGATGACTGCGGAAGCGATGAACTTGAATAGTCTTTTCATTTTATTTTTTCTGATTTTGTTTTGATGATCTGATGTTTATTACAAGGAGCACAACGAGGATGACGAGGAAAATGATGGTCATCAGCGGTTTGAGCTCCGGCGTGAGACCCGCCTTGCGCGCGTCTGTATAGATGAAGGTGGAAAGGGTGTCCAGACCTATGGTTCCGCGGGTGAAGAAGGTCACGGCAAAATCATCCAGGCTCATGGTGAATGAGAGGATGAAGCCGGAAATCATTCCCGGACGGAGTTCGGGGATGAGCACCTTCCACAGCGCCTGCGCAGGTGTTGCGCCAAGGTCGAGGGCGGCCTCGTACACATTGGGGTTCATCTGCGTGAGCTTGGGCATCACATTGAGCACCACATACGGAGTGCAGAAGGTGATGTGTGCAAGAATCACGGTAGCGTAGCCCTGAGAGATGTGCAGGAAGACGAAGAGCAGGAAAAGGGAGACACCGGTGATGATGTCCGGGTTCACCATAGGGATGTTGTTGACGAACTGTATCGCCTGCTTCTTCCTTCCCTTCATGTTGAATATGCCTATGGCGGCCACAGTTCCGAGTGCGGTTGCGGCGAACGAGGCTATGAGTGCGATGAGCAGGGTGTTCTCCACCGCCGAAAGCAGGGCGGAAGAGTTCTGCATGCCTCCGGTGAAGAGATTCTTGTAGAGTCCCAGGGAGAAGCCTGTCCAGTTGCCCAGAGACTTGGCGTCGGTGAATGAGAATACGGCGATGAATATGATAGGCGCGTAGAGCACCACAAGCAGAAGCCAGATATAGGCTTTTGCGAAGAACTTCCTTGCAGTCATCATATCACACCTCC
Source organism: Candidatus Cryptobacteroides equifaecalis (assembly GCA_018064625.1). Lineage (GTDB taxonomy): Bacteria > Bacteroidota > Bacteroidia > Bacteroidales > UBA932 > Cryptobacteroides > Cryptobacteroides equifaecalis. The sequence goes on from JAGHUW010000054.1 coordinate 4,449, forward strand.
TTCAGCCTCCTGGCCGCTGTTCTTCTGAAGAACCGTTGTAATTGCTATGATCACGAGCATCACGAGAGAGAGAGCTGCTCCGTAATTCCACATGGAGTTGTTGATATTCTCCTGGATGATGGTACCGAAAAGCTTTATCTTGTTGTTCGTGAGGAACTCGCTGATTGCAAAGGTAGACACCGTAGGCATGAACACCATCAGCACACCGCTGATCACTCCCGGCATGGAGAGCGGCAGGGTCACCTTGGTGAAAACCTCGAAAGGCTTGGCGCCCAGGTCCTTTGCAGCCTCAGCGTATGATGTATCCATCTTGTTGAGTATGTTGTAGATAGGATATATCATGAACGGGAGGTAGTCATAGCACATACCGAAGAGCAGTGTTCCCTTGCCCAGGGTTATGCCGGCCATGGTAAAAAGCTCGGCTGTGGCGAGGGTGCGCATAAGCGCATTTATCCACATCGGAAGAATGAACAGAACCACTGTGACGGCGCTTCTGTTCAGATCCTTGTTTGCCAGTATGTAGGCGGCAGGATAACCCAGGAGTATGCACAGCAGGGTGTTCTCGATGGCCACTTCCATGGAAAGCGCGAAAGTGGCGAGAGAATCACTGTCCGAGAAGAACTTGGCTATGTTGGCAAGGCTGAAATGGCCCTGCGCATCCTGAAAGGCATACACAGCCACCAGGACAAGCGGCATGACCACGAACAGCAGAAGGAAAACGGCATACGGAAGTGCCCAGCTCGATCTTTTGTTCATCTTCCCCTACGCTTTAGAGATTTTCATGTTCTCCGGCTTGATGCTGATGCCCACAAGGTCATTCTTGTCCCACACATCCTGAGTGTCGACCCTTACGATAACACCCTCCGGTGTCTTGACCTTGAGGTGATAGTGGTTGCCTTTGTACAGGATATAGTTGACATTTCCGCAGGTCTGACCCTCGCTGTCGTTGTCCAGAAGATCGACCTTGTTGAATTCCACGGAAACTATGACCACATCGCCCTTGGCTATGCCCTCTGTAACAGGGGCCTCGAACTCGGAGCCGAGCATGGACACGGTATTGTCCGAGCTCATCACACCCTTGAATTCGTTGCGGACATGGTGCTTCTTCATAACCTGGATATCTACAGGTTTGATGAGCATGCCCACGGTGCTTCCCACCTCGAATGCGTTGTAGTCCTGAACCATGAGCTCGTTTCCGGAATCGCTGTCTATGAACATCTCATAGTGCACTCCCTTGAAGATGCATGACTTCACCACACCGATGAACTGGGCGTTCTCCGTGTTCTTGAGAAGATAGATATCCTCCGGACGCACAACCACGTCCACAGGCACATTCTCCCCGAAGCCCTCGTCCACACACTCGAACTCATGTCCCATGAAGCTGACCCTGCGGTCCTCTATCATGGTGGCATCCAGAATGTTGGACTCGCCTATGAAGTCTGCCACAAAGGCATTCTGCGGCTCGTTGTAAATGTCGGTAGGGGTTCCTATCTGCTGGATCTTTCCCTCATTCATGACAACGATGGTGTCCGACAGGGTAAGGGCCTCCTCCTGATCGTGGGTGACATAGATGAAGGTGATGCCAAGCTTCCTGTGCATCTCCTTGAGCTCTATCTGCATGTCCTTGCGCATCTTGAGGTCGAGGGCGGACAGAGGCTCGTCCAGGAGCAGCACTTTCGGCTGGTTCACGATGGCGCGGGCGATGGCGATACGCTGCTGCTGGCCACCGGAAAGGGTTGCGATGTCGCGGTCCTCATAGTCGTCCATGCAGACGAGCTTGAGCACGCGGCGCACCCTCTTGTCTATCTCTTCCTGAGGGAGCTTCTGCAGCTTGAGGCCGAAGGCAACGTTGTCATACACATCCAGATGCGGGAAAAGCGCATACCTCTGGAACACGGTATTCAGCGGCCTTTCGTAAGGAGGGATGCCCACGAGGTTCTTTCCCTCGAGTGTGATGGTACCCTCATCCGGCTCAAGGAAGCCTGCGATGTGGCGCAGAAGCGTTGTCTTTCCGCAGCCTGAAGGACCGAGGAAGGTGATGAACTCACCCTTGTTGATGTAAAGATTGATATCTCTAAGCACCTGATGGTTCCCGAAGGACTTGTTCAGGTGCCTGATCTCGATTATTCTCTCACTCATTATCTCAGATACTTCAACAGATTGAAGTTATAGGTAACGCCCACGGAAAGGAATGGTGTCTTTGTCCAGGTATTCATACCTGCAAGAGCATGGATTCTGAGATCCTGCGACTCTTTCAGAGGGAAGAACTCTATTCTGGCTCCGCCAAAGGCATAACCCTTGTCTCCACATGCAGCGAGACTGGTAGGGACGTGGGCGACAAACTCATCGCCCTCCTCCGACTCGTATCCGAGTATGTCCATGCCACCCTTGTTGAACTCATAACCTCCCTTGAGGGTAAACAGGAATTTATCGTTGAGATTGTATGACAGGGATGATACGGCTGTACCCTCATTGACCATAGCGCCCTCATGACGGGTGAATCTGTGGGTATAGTCGACTATGAAGTCGAAATTGCCGAAGCTGAATTTGTTTCCAAGGGCAAACATGTGTATTGCAGGTCCCACACCGTCCTCGGCGCCTTCCTCATCCCACTTGTATCTCTGCGAGAGGCTGTAAGACCAGATCGGAGCCCAGCAGCCATGCTCTGCGGTCCACTTTGCATTCCATGCATAAAGGGCCGGAGCGGATTTGGTGCCCACAAAAGCAGTGTTGCTGTGAGGGGTGACAGACATCTGAAGGGTGAGATTGCTCTCATCCTGGAAGTTGTAACCCACGCCAAGGGCATATTGATACAGCTGGAAATTATTCCACATGGTAGAGGACAGGCAGGCATATGAATCGAAATCGTATGCATCGATCTCATATCCACCTACAGCCATAGGCTGCTTTCCTAATGAAATCTCGAAATTACCAGGGGAGTAGGTAAGATAGGCCCAATCGATGAAAGACATTCCCTGTGGATTGAAGAGATCCGTGTACAAATCCCTTGTTTCCTCAAGATCTGATGTGAGCCAGTGTCCCTGGATGGAATAGGAAAAGTCGCTTTTGTTGAAGTCACCCTCGAAAAGGGTATAGAGAGAAGATCCGCCTAATCCAAGTTTCTGACCGGTATAGCGGCTTGCGCCTCCTGAAAACGTCGGATTGAGTTCAACACGCGGAATAATCAGGACGCGATTGTTTTCGTCCTCCAACTCAGCCCCTTGTGCAAATGCAAGGGAGCAGCTGAGCGTAGCGCAGAGCAAAAGAAGAGATTTTTTCATTCTTCAGTACCATAAAAAAATTGTTTGGTTACACTTAGGCCCCAGGGATCCCCCCTGGGACTTCTTTGCATTTAGCGGCGCAAAAATAGAAAAAATTTCGTTAAATTTGCACATCATGTACAATTTCGACAAAATAATTGACCGCAGCGGCTCCGGTTGCATTAAAACCGACTGCCTCAAGGACACATTCGGCCGTGAAGACGTGCTTCCGATGTGGATTGCTGATATGGATTGGGAGACCCCTGATTTTATAGTCGAGGCTCTCCGCAAACGCCTTGAACACCCGATTTTCGGATATCCGCATACTCCGGACGACTACTTCCCGATGATTGCCGGATGGGTGAAGAGACTCCTGGGATGGGAGGTGAACCCCGACCATATAAGATATATCCCCGGAATCGTGAAGGGATTCGCCTTTGCACAGAGATGCTTCCTCAATCCCGGAGACAAGGTGATAATCCAGCCGCCTGTATATCATCCGTTCCGCATCACGACGGAGAATATCGGCCACGAAGTTGTATATAATCCGCTCATTCCCGTTTATGACGAGGACGGCTTCCTCTGTGACTACCGCATGGACTTCGATGGTCTGGAGGCCGCGATAGACGGGCACTGCAAGATGCTCATACTCTGCAACCCTCACAATCCGGGAGGAGTCTGCTGGAGCAGGGAAACCCTCATCAGGCTTGCAAAGATCTGCCACAGACACGGAATCATGGTCATTTCCGACGAGATTCACGGAGAGATGGCCTTCTGCGAACACTCCCCTTACGCATCCGTATGTCCTGAGGCTGCGGAGAACTCCATCAGCTTCCTCGCACCTTCCAAGACCTTCAACCTTGCCGGAATCGTCACATCATACTGCATCATACCGGACGAGAAAGTCCGCAACAGGTTCTTCAAGTACATCGAGGACTGCGAGATAGACTACGCCAGCATATTCTCGGTGGTTGCGACCCAGGCAGCCTACACCAAAGGCTGGGAGTGGCGCAGGGAGATGATGGAGTACCTCAAAGGCAACTTCGACTTCGTTGACGAATACCTCAGGACCAACATCCCTCAGATACGCAGCATGCGCCCTCAGGCATCCTTCCTGATGTGGCTGGACTGCCACAAACTTGGTCTGAACCACGATCAGCTCATAGACCTCTTCGTAAACAAGGCGAAACTCGGCCTCAACGACGGAGCCATGTTCGGAAAGGAGGGAGAAGGCTTCATGCGCCTCAACGTGGGCTGTCCTCGCGCCATTGTCAAGGAAGCCCTTGACAGGCTCAGGGACGCCGTAGCAAAGCTCTGACCGTGAACAAGACCAATGTGGCAAGGCTGCTCGACGCAGCCGGGATAGCCTACGAAATAATAGAATACAGCTATACGGAAGATGACCTCTCCGCCACCCACGTGGCACAGGAGTTGGGAGAGAACATCGAGCAGGTATTCAAAACCCTGGTTCTGCGCGGAGACAGGACGGGCTGCTTCGTATGCGTCATCCCCGGAAACTTCGAGGTCGATCTGAAGCTCGCGGCAAAGATCTCCGGCAACAAGAGCTGCGAGATGCTCCACATGAAGGA